>NZ_JBWONM010000086.1:0-27932 GCF_056450045.1 Hydrogenivirga sp. | reverse complement strand
AGGAGTCTGTCCACGCATACTCTTACCAGTTCATACTTGAGTCTGTGGTTGACCCGATAAAGGCTGACGAGATATACAACTACTGGAGGGAGGACGAAAGGCTCAGGGAGAGGAACCAGGTTGTGGCGGAGGTTTACAACAGCTTCATAAAGAATCCCTCTCAGGAGAACTTCATAAAGGCGGTCATCGGAAACTACATCCTTGAGGCTCTCTACTTCTACTCAGGCTTTGCCTTCTTCTACACCCTCGGAAGGCAGGGGAAGATGACCAACACGGTCCAGCAGATAAAGTACATAAACAGGGACGAGCTCACCCACGTGACGCTCTTTAGAAACATGATACTCAGCCTTCAGAAGGAACAGCCGGAGCTCTTCAGTCCCCAGATAAAGAAGTGGATAAGGGAATACTTCAAGTATGCGGTTGACCAGGAGATAAAGTGGGGACAGTACGTTACCAACAACCAGATACTCGGTCTTACCAACGAGCTTATAGACAGGTACATAAAGTACCTCGGGAACCTGAGGATTACACAGATAGGCTTTGAGCCCCTTTACCCCGAGATAACGGAGAACCCAATGAAGTGGATTGATAACTTCAGGAAGATAAACGATACAAAGACTGACTTCTTCCAGAGGAAACCCCAGACTTACGCCAAGGCTAACGAGCTCAAGTGGTAAAATCTTTCCCCTATGGAAAGGTACGACCTGCTGATAAAGGACGTAACCCTGCCAGGAAGGGGAAGGGTTGATATAGCGGTAAGCGACGGGAAGATAAGCAAATTAGAGAGAAACATAGAGGCTGAGGCGGATTACACCGTAGAGGGGAGAGGGAAACTCGCCTTCCCCTCCTTTGCCAACATGCACACCCACGTTCCCATGTCCCTTCTCAGGGGAATAGGTGCGGACCTTCCCCTTATGGACTGGCTCCAGAAGGTGATATGGCCCCTTGAGAGGGAGTTCGTCTCCCCAGAGTTCGTCAGGGCTGGAGCTCGGCTCGGTGTGCTTGAGATGATAAGGTCAGGGACAACCCTTTTCATGGACATGTACTTCTTTGAGGAGGAGGTTGGTCATGTAGCAAAGGAAGCGGGTATAAGGGCTGGTCTTGGCTTCGGGATACTTGACTTTCCAACAAAGGTCGCCAAGACCCCCGATGAGTATATAGAGAGGGCGAGGAGCTTCGCCCAGTCCTTCAAGGGAGAGGAGCTCGTCTTTCCAGTTCTCTGTCCCCACGCCCCCTACACCTGCTCACCCGATACCCTCAGGAAGGTGAAGGAGCTCGCCCAGGAGCTTGATCTCTACATCCACATCCACGTTGCGGAGACAAAGAGTGAGGTTGAAAGGATAAGGGAGGAGTACGGCAAAACACCCGTTAGTCATCTTGAGAGCATAGGCTTTCTCTCGGACAGGGTCCTATGTGCCCACATGGTATGGCTTGAAGAGGAGGAGATAGAGATAGTTAAGGAGAGGGGGGTCAAGATAGCCCACTGTCCAGAGAGCAATCTCAAGCTCGCCTCGGGAGTAGCTCCAATTCCCGATTACCTCAGGGCGGGACTACACATAACCCTTGGAACCGACGGACCAGCTTCCAACGATAACCTTGACATGCTTGAGGAAATGGCAACGATGGCGAAGCTCCACAAGGGTGTGAGCATGGATGCGAAGGCAATAGATGCAGGCACAGCCTTAAGGATAGCTACTGAGTGGGGCTTCTCAGCTGTAGGAATAGAGGCTGGGAGGATAGAGGAAAGCTACGAGGCTGATATAATTCTCATAGACCCTCAGAGCCCCCACCTTCAACCCCTTTACGACCCTGTTGCACAGGTGGTTTATTCAGCCCAGTCCTCAGACATAGACACCGTAGTTTGCAGGGGGAAGGTCCTCATGGAGAAGAGGGAGCTAAAAACCATTGACGAGGAGGAGGTGCTCTACGAGGCGAAGAGGTGGGGTGAGAGGATAAGGTCTTACCTTGACAGGCTTCAGAGTAGCGGGTAAATTGATGGACTGGGATGAAAAAGGACCTTACAGACCTTCTCAGAAGAGAGGAGAAGGTTCCGGGATTTGAGAGCCTTGAGGAGGCTAAGGAGTACCTTGCGAGGTATCTCCTCAATTACATAAATATTGAGCTTGGGGGTCTTCCGAGGGAGGAGTGGGAGAACACCCTGAGAACCTGGGCTAAGATGTGTGCCTTCGCCAAGGGTCTCATCCCTATGTCCGAGGAGGAAAGGAACAAGCTCTACGAGAAGTTCGGCTTTGATATGATGATGCAGGGTATAGCGGAGGACCTGAGGCAGACCCTCATAGGTATGATGGGGCTCGGGATTCTGAAGGAAGATGAGCCCCCCTATTATCTGCTCCTCAGGGCTGCAGAGCTTCTCCTGGGGGAGGGTGAACTTCTTGAGAAGTGGGAGGTCAATCCCCAGACGGTCAGCTTTATTTATGAGTTCTTCACTTCCAAGTCTAACCTTCAGAGATAAATTCAATAAGTTATGAGGATAGCCGTAGGAATGAGCGGTGGTGTTGATAGCAGTGTCACCGCTCTGCTCATGAAGGAAAAGGGACACGATGTAATAGGAGTTACTCTACGTTTTCATACAGTCCCATGCACAAACTCTGAAGACTTGAACGTTTGCTGTTCTCCAAAGGATGTTCAGGATGCAGCCAAGGTGTCCCAGAGGCTTGGCATACCCCATCTCACCTTTGACTGGGAAAAGATGTTTGAGGATAAGGTGATAGAGTACTTCACAAGCGAATATATGAGGGGAAGGACACCTAACCCCTGTGCCCTCTGCAACAGGGAGGTTAAAACGGGATACTTCGCCAGATACCTCAGGGCTGTTGCGGATATAGACAGGCTTGCAACCGGACACTACGCCAGACTCGTAGAGGTCCCGGGTGTGGGCAGGGTGATAAAGAGGGGTGTTGATAGGAAGAGGGACCAGTCCTACTTCCTTGCCCTCGTTAGGAAGGAAGACCTCAGCTTCCTTGAGTTCCCCCTCGGAGACATGACAAAGGAGGAGGTGAGGGAGATAGCCCGCAGGCACGGACTTGAGGTGGCTGACAAGAGGGACTCTCAGGAGGTGTGCTTTCTTATGGGTAGGTCTCCGGGGGAGTTCCTTGAAGAAAGGTTCGGGAGAAGAGAGGGGCTCATAAGGCACGTATCGGGTAAGGTTCTTGGGAAGCACGGGGGAATATACAACTTCACCATAGGTCAGAGAAGGGGGCTCGGTATATCTTACAGCAGACCTCTTTACGTAGTTGAGCTTGACCCTGAGACCAACACCGTCTTCGTAGGTGAGGAAGAATATCTCTACAGAGATACCATATACGTGAGCGATATAAACCTTCACGTGCCTATGGATAGCTGGAAGGACGTTCAGGTCCAGATAAGGTACAGGCATACACCCGTGGGTGTTGAAAGTGTAGAGAAAGTGTCCGATCTATTCAGGGTAAGGTTGAGGGAAGAGGTGAGGGGAGTGACGCCCGGACAGGTTGCCGCCTTCTACGAGGGTGATACGCTCCTTGGAGGGGGAATAATAGAGGAAGCACCGGATGGAGCTTAGGGGGAAGCTTCTCTCCTTTCTCACGATATCTACCATAGCCCTCGGGGTGAACCTAATAAGTATGCCCCTTTTCCTTGACAGCCTCCACCTTCATTTTGGAGCCCTCTTCGTCTTCTTCACCCTTGAGCTCCTCGGATTCAGGTATGCCTTCCTCCTTGCCCTTATACTCTTTGCAGAGAGGTTATCCCTTCACGGTGAGCTCTTTCCCTCCCTGTTCGGTGTCGTTGAGCTTACCGGAGTATACCTCCTTCGGAGGTTCTTCAGGTTCAACCTCATAGTCTCTGGCTGGATATTCTGGGTCTTCTTCGGCTGGATAGCCTACGCCTACCTGCTTAGGGTGACGGCGAACCTCGGGCTTGAGCTCTCTATCCTTCTGACACTGAAGGAGTCAGCCAACGGGCTGATAAACATAACCCTCGCAACAATAATGTACCTGCTCTACCAGTACTACATAAAGAAAGAGAAGCTCATATCCTACGGGGAGATGCTCTTTGTGTCCGTAGCCTTCACAGCAATAGCCCCCCTTTTCCTCTACTCAATCTATCAGTCAAAGCTGGACGAGAGGAGGTTCCTGAGGACCATAAAGAGCGACATGGAGATAATAAGCGAGAACATCAGAGAGAGCGTTGTTTACTGGCTTGACATCCATCTGAACGCTGTCAGGGAGCTCGCCAACAGGCTCGTCATATGGGGAAAGGAGAACAGGGAGTTGCTCCAGAAGGAGACGGAAGCGATAAGGCGCTCCTTCCACGAGTTCCACGCCTGCTACATAGCCGATGAAGAAGCTACAGCCCTTACCTTCTATCCTGAGGTAAACCCGAAGGGTAAGTACATGATAGGAACTAACTTCAACTACAGACCTTACTACAAGGAGGTTAAGAGAACTCAAAGGTACACCTTCACAAAGGTCTTCGTAGCGAAGTTTGCTCTCAAGCCGGTCGTCGGGATAGCGGTTCCCGCTGTCAAGGAGGGAAGGTTTCTCGGTTATGCCTACTGCGGGTTGAGGCTTGACAGGCTCATACGGGTTGCGAAGGACTTCTCCCTGAAGGAGGGAGTTTACGTAACGTTCCTTGACAGGGAGGGAAGGGTTATAGCTTCAAGCATGCCCGGCGTAAAGCCTATGGAGAGGTTTGTCAGGGGAGAGGTTGAACCGGTTGAGGGTCTCTTCTTGGAGGTAAAGAGGAAAGATAAGAGCTATTTCAAGATAGAGAAGTATCTGAACTCCTTCTTTTACAAGGAGAGCAGGCTGAGGGATGACATAGGATGGCTCGCAGTCTTGGAGGTATCACCCGCTCCCTACCTCAGCTCTCTGTTCTCAGAGCTGTCTATCAACTTCTCCGCCATATACCTCTTTACCCTTATCTCCTTCCTGATAGCGAGGTTCGTCACCCTGATGTCCGCCGAGCCAGTTAGGAGACTCTCAGAGATAATGGACACACTCACGAGGACGATTGAGAAGCACCCAAAGATAAACCTACCGAACACGAACATTGAGGAGATAAAGAAGCTCTCCGATTCCTTTGAGGAGATGGCTATAAAGGCTCTTGACTACATGGACAGTCTCAAGAAGATGGCTTACTACGACCCCTTAACTGAGCTTCCCAACAGAGCTCTTTTGAACGAGAAGATAAAAGAGGCTATGGCGTTCGCTGACAGAATGGGGACCAAGGTCGCCATCCTGTTCATAGACCTTGACTACTTCAAGACCGTGAACGATACCCTCGGACACGAGATAGGTGACAGGATACTAGTTCAGGTGGCAAACAGGCTCAGGTCAGCCTTCAGGGAGACCGATACCGTAGCGAGGTTCGGAGGGGATGAGTTCGTTGCGGTTGTTCCGAACGTGAGGGAGGTTCACGAGATAGTTGAGCTCGCAGAGAGGGTTCTAAGGCTCTTTGACACACCCTTTCAGGCTAACGAGGAGGACATATACCTCTCAGCCTCGGTCGGTGTAGCCCTGTATCCGGATAACGGCAAGAGCCCTTCTGAGCTCATAAAGAGTGCGGACATGGCTATGTACAGAGCTAAGGAGGAGGGAAAGAGGGGCTTTGCCTTCTTCACAGAGGATATGGACAGAGAAGCCCAGAACATACTCATAATGAAAAACAGGCTCCACAAAGCCCTTGAGAGGGAAGAGTTCCTGCTTTACTATCAGCCAATATACAGCCTTGAGAACTCTGAGCTCGTTGGCTTGGAAGCCCTCCTCAGGTGGGAAGACCCAGAAGATGGGATAATCCCGCCCGCCAAGTTCATGCCTGTCCTTGAGGAGCTGGGGATGATAAGGGAGGTAGGAAAGTGGGTTATGGAGCAAGCCTTTAACAAGTCAAGGGAGTGGGGGCAGAGATATGGGGTATATATAAGCGTGAACGTTTCACCGAGGCAGTTCTCCGACAGGAAGTTTGTGAGCAACGTCTTTGAGCTCGCAGACAAGACCAAAGCCCAACCCCACCATCTGATACTTGAGATAACGGAGGCTTCGCTGATGAGGGACCCAGAGGAGTCCGTTGATACACTGAAACGCCTTAAGGCTAAAGGCTTTAGGGTGGCAGTTGATGACTTCTGGACGGGCTACTCCTCCCTCTCTTACCTCAGAAAGCTCCCCCTTGACATCATAAAGGTTGATATGACCTTTGTCCAGAACATGGTGGAGAGCAGGGTTGACAGGGCTATAGTTGAGTCCATAGTCAGGCTATCAAAGTTCCTCGGGCTCAAGACCGTAGCGGAAGGGGTTGAGACAAAAGAACAGGCAATGATACTAAAGGAAATAGGGTGCGATTATGCCCAGGGCTACCTCTTTGGAAGACCCATGCCCGAGGAAGAGGCACAGGAGCTGCTTCTGAAGGAAAAGGCATTATAATATTCCCTTTAGCGGGTGTGGCGGAACTGGCAGACGCGCGGGACTTAGGATCCCGTGCCCGTAAGGGCGTGAGGGTTCGACTCCCTCCACCCGCATGAGTTTAGGAGGTACTTGATGAAGGTCAAAACCGAAGAGAGAGAAGGTCTCTTCAAAGCCCTGACCGTAGAGGTTGAGGGCGGAATGGTTGAGCAGGCGCTGAGGGAGATATACGACAGCCTGAAGCAGAATGTAGAGATACAGGGATTCAGGAAGGGAACAGCCCCTCTGTGGCTCATAAAGGCTAAGTACAAGGACTACATAGAGGAGGAGGTTGGGAAGAAGGTAGCAAACAAAACCCTTGAGGAGGCTATAAAGGAAAGCTCTCTGACTCCCGTTGCCGATATATACCTTGAGAAGGTTGAGCTTGAGGAAAAGATACCGAAGGTGACCTACACCGTTAGCTTTGAGACCCCACCTGAGTTTGAGCTGAAAGAGGTTGAGGGGATAGAGGTTGAGGTCCCCAAGCTTACCTTCAACGAGGAGCTCGTGGAGAAGAAGATAGAGCAGCTTAGGGAGGAGCATGCGGTATGGGAGCCCGTTGAGGACAGACCTATAAAGGAAGGAGACCTCGTGACCATTGAGTACGAAGTTCAGGATACAAAGGAAGGAGAGGAAGGAGAAAAGGTGAGCGGAGAGACCTCCGGTATTATTGGGCAGAAGATGTTCAGGGAGGAGCTTGAGAAAGCCCTGATAGGGAAGAAGGTTGATGAAGAGGTTGAGCTGAAGGACCTCCCTCTCTACGACCAAGAGGGAAAGGAGATAGGGAAGGCGAACATAAAGGTTAAGATAAAGGAGGTCAAGGAGCAGGTTCTTCCAGAGCTAAATGACGACTTTGCCAAGGAGCTCGGATACGAAAGCTGGGAAGAGGCTAAGAAGAAGATAGAGGATCAGGTCAGGGAGGAGTTTGAGAGGACGAGAGAGGCGATAATAGAGGATGCGGTAGCTGACAAGCTCGTTCAGATGCACGAGATTGAGGTTCCCAAGACCCTTCTGAACCGGGAGGTCTCCTACCTTGTTGAGAGGAGGGTAAACGAGCTGAAGCAGTTCGGCATAGACACGAGGTACCTTGATTACAGGTCTATGGCTCAGGAGTTCCTACCCCAGGCGCTGGCAAACATAAAGCTCAGGTACATACTTGACAAGTACGCCGAAGAAAAGGGAATTGAGGTTACCGATGAGGATATTGAGGAGCAGTTTGAGGAGCTCGCAAGGACGTCGGGAACTACTAAGGAGGAGATAAGGGAGTACTTTGAGAAGGAGAACCTCATGGAGGTGGTGAGGTCCGACGCCAGAAGGAGAAAGGCTCTGAAGGAGATAGTCTCCAAAGTCACCATAAAGGAGGTTGAGCCAAAGAAGGAAGAGGAAGAAAAGACGGAAGAAGAAAAGGAGGTAAGTAATGAAGGAAGTTGAGAAGATAGTTAGTCAGCTCGTTCCCATAGTCATAGAGCAGACGCCGAGAGGCGAGAGAGCTTACGACATATACTCAAGGCTCCTCCAGGACAGGATAGTCTTGCTCGGATTTCCAATAGACGACCACGTGGCTAACCTCGTGGTAGCCCAGCTTCTGTTCTTAGAGTCGCAGGACCCAGAGAAGGACATATACCTTTACATAAACTCACCCGGAGGGTCCGTCACCTCGGGTATGGCTATATACGACACCATGCAGTACATAAAGCCAGATGTTGTGACCATATGCATAGGTCAGGCTGCCTCAATGGGAGCTGTTCTCCTCGCAGCGGGTGCAAAGGGGAAGAGGTACGCCCTCCCCCACTCAAGGATAATGATCCACCAGCCCCTCGGAGGAGTTCAGGGGCAGGCAACGGACATAATAATCCACGCGGAAGAGATAAAGAGGATAAAGAGGATGCTCAACGAGATACTGTCAAAACACACGGGAAAGCCGATAGAACAGATTGAGAAGGACGTTGAGAGGGACTACTTCATGTCCGCAGAGGAGGCTATGGAGTACGGAGTTATAGACAAGGTTATTGAAAAGAGAGAGTGAAGTCATTAATTTTTGGAGATGAGAAACATGAAGCAGAGCAAGCAGAGATGCTCCTTTTGTGGAAAGCCCCAAGACGAGGCTATAGTCCTGATAGCTGGTCCTTCAAACACCTACATATGTGATGAGTGTGTTGAGAAGTGCCACCAGATAGTCAGGGAACAGCTCACCGAGAGCTACGAGCTGAACCTTGAAGACCTCCCAACACCGGAGAGGATAAAGAAGGTCCTTGACGAGTACGTAATAGGGCAGGAGAGGGCAAAGAAGATACTGTCCGTGGCTGTTTACAATCACTACAAGAGGATAAAGGCTAAGGAGTCGGGAATTGACCTTGACGGGGTTGAGGTTGAGAAGAGCAACATACTCCTGATAGGACCCACAGGTTCTGGGAAGACTCTTCTGGCAAAGACCCTCGCAAAGATACTCAACGTCCCCTTTGCCATAGCGGATGCAACCTCCCTAACAGAGGCAGGCTACGTTGGAGAGGATGTGGAGAACGTTCTTACGAGGCTCCTCCAGAGCTGTGGCTATGACACAGACGCAGCCCAGAAGGGAATAGTTTACATAGATGAGATAGACAAGATAGCCAAGAAATCGGGCATAAACCCCTCAATAACGAGGGATGTGTCCGGTGAGGGTGTTCAGCAGGCACTCCTGAAGATAATAGAGGGAACGCTCGCAAACGTTCCCCCTCAGGGAGGAAGGAAGCACCCCCACCAGGAGTTCATCCAGATTGACACCACAGACATCCTCTTCATATGTGGCGGTGCCTTTGTAGGTCTTGAGGAGATAATAAAGCACAGGCTTGGCAAGTCCACAATGGGCTTTGAGTCCTCAATAAAGAGGCTGAAAGAGGAAGAGAACGTAATAGCCTTCGTTGAGCCCGACGACCTGATAAAGTTCGGTCTAATCCCCGAGTTCGTCGGAAGGCTCCCCGTAATAGCCACCCTTGATGAGCTCACCGAGGAGGACCTCGTCAGGATACTCGTTGAGCCAAAGAACGCCCTCGTGAAGCAGTACAAGAAGCTCTTTGAGCTTGACGGAGTTGAGCTTGAGTTTACCCAGGAAGCCCTAAGGGAGATAGCTAAAGAAGCTATAAGGAGAAGGACCGGAGCGAGGGGGCTGAGGGCTATCCTTGAAGATGTCATGGCGGACATAATGTTTGAGGTCCCATCAATGGCAGGTGTTAAGAAGGTTATAGTTGACGCCGACACCGTAACAAAGAAGAACAAGCCCAAGGTCATATACGAAAAAGCGGTATAGGATGAGGAAGCCCTCTGTAAGGTTCCTTGATGTTCAGCCTTACGGAGACAGGTTCCTCATTACAGACCCCTTTGGGCTCTCCGAAGCCCTCTTAGCCTCACGGGAGCTTATAATCCTCATGTCGTTGATGGACGGCACAAAAGACGATAGGGAGATCAGGGCTGAGTTTCTAAAGAGAACGGGGATTATCCTAAAGGAGGAGGAGTACGAGGAGGTTCTAAAGCTCCTTGATGAGAACTATCTCCTCCTAAACGACAGGTTCCTTACGAAGCTTGAGTCCCTCAGAAGGGAGGCTCTCAGCAGGGAGGTTAAGGAGCCTTTCCACGCAGGCGATGCATACCCTGAGAACCCAAAAGAGCTTGAGGAATTCATAGACAGCTCCCTGAAGGGAGGGGAAAAGGAGAATGCCCTCGGGATACTTGTGCCCCACATGGACATGAGGGTTGCAGTAGATACCTACGGTGCGGTTTACGGAAGGCTTGATGTGAACCCGGAGACTGTAGTTATACTAGGTGTCTCCCACTACCTCCACGAGACTCCCTTCTCAGCCTGCCCCCTTGACCTGAAGACTCCCCTTGGAGTTCTCAGGAACGATAGAGAGGTGATTGAGAGGCTCCGCTCAATGTTCAGCTACGACATATTCCAGGACATACTATCCTACACAAAGGAGCACTCAATAGAGTTCCAGAGCGTATTCGTAAAGAGGCTCTTCCCAGAGGCTAAGGTGGTTCCCCTGATAGTATCCTACGGTGAGGAGGAGCTCCTGAAGGAAATAGCCCAAAAGATAGCCAAGGCTATAGAAGACAGGGACGTGCTGATAATCTCAAGCGTGGACATGAGCCACGTTGGTAAGAAGTTCGGGGACCCTGCAAGCTACGACCCCTCCCCGAGGGACAGGGAGTACATTGGTCTTCTGAAGGAAATGAAGAACGAAGAAGCCTTCAGGCTTCTCAAGTCCGACAACAACAGGACGAGGATTGACGGCCAGTTCACAAACTTCGTCTTCCTTGAAACCCTAAAACTTCTTGGAGCCTCCAGGGGAAGGGATATTGATTACAGGATCTACAACGAGGAGCCTACAGACTCCAAGGTATCCTACGCAGGGATGACCTTCTCCTGATTATAATAGGGAACGATGTTTGGAGTTCTCCTTATATTGCTACTCCTAACCTCCCTCTCCCTATCCGCACCGCTGAAATACTGCATACAGGTGGCAACAGAGAGAGAGCTAGGATCAATAAAGCCCTACTACGAAAAGGTCAAGAACTTGCCAGAAGCACGGATTGAGAAGAGGGGAAACCTCTACCTCCTCAGGGTAGGAGCGGAGGAAAGGAGGAAGGACCTCCTCCCCCTATACAGAAAGGTGAAGAAGATATTCAAGGACGCCTACATAAAGAAGTGTGAGATAGACAAGAGCTACGTTGTCTTTCCAAAGGAGGAAGAGAAGGCACCTGAGCCCAAAAAGGTAGAAAAGGAGGAGAGGGAGGAAAAGATAGATAGGATTGAGCTCACGGAGATAAAGGAGCTCCTCATCTCAATAAAGAACGACCTCGGTCTTCTTAGGATTGATATTGAAAAGCTGAAAGAGAGAAAGGAGGTGAAGAGCCATAAGGCGGATACTCCTGTGCCCAACTACCTAGAGAAGTTCATCTACAGCGCCGGCATACTCCTTGGAGGCTTGTTTCTATTTACCTGGATTCTAATATTCTTCCTCTACAGGAAGGTAGGTGAGAACAATATAAAGAACACAAGCCTCCTCAACGACGTCTTCAACCTAATAAAGGTTCTCAACCTTCTCAGCAGGGGAAACGTGATAAAGATGGAGAAGGGAAAGATACTCGTTTACGATGAGAAGAACGATAAATGGAAAGAGGTGGAGTGATGGATGTTTTCGTTATGGGCTCTGACCAGAGGTCTGTGAGATGTGCGAGGGTGTCCTTCGGAAGGGATGAAAAGGTTGACCCCGAAAGGGATAAAAAGCTCCTTAGATACCTCTTCAGGCACAGGCACGCCTCCCCCTTTGAGCACAACATAATAGCCTTCAGGGCTGATAAGAAGGAATGGCTGAATATACTCGGAGAGCTTGAGAATCCAACCGTTCAGATATACTACTCAGGAGGATACATCTGGCTCAACCTCAGGAGTGCCATAAACTCCCTGAACTATCTACCACAGGAGCTAACAGAGGTACTTGAAGAGCACTTCCCCACAACGTGGACCATAGTCCAGAAAAAGGGAGAGGTAGAGGATGATGAGCTCTACTCCTTAAGCTACACGATGGACAAGGTATTCCTTGAGGAGAGGATAGACACAAGCTCTGGGTGGGTTGGGCTCGTTGACAGGCTTGAGCTTGGAACGGATATGGACTACTACACCTTCATAGTTGAGTGTCCCCTCTTCGTGGCGAGGCAGTGGCACAGACATAGGTTCGGCTCCTACAATGAGATATCAAGGAGATACACAGCTTACGACATAAAGTTCTATATACCAAAAGTCCTCAGAAGGCAAGCTAAGAGCAACAAGCAGGCTTCCCTTGAAGAACCAGTGCCTGAGCCCTTTCACAGCGAATTTCTAAAGGAGATAGAGAGGCTCATTGAAGAGAGCTACTCTCTCTACGAGAGGATGACGGAGAAGGAGGTTGCAAAGGAGCTTGCTAGGGGGATTCTACCCCAGTTTATGAAGACGAGATACTACTGGACTGTGCCAAGGATAGCCCTTGACAACTTCATAACCCTCAGGACCCACGAGGGCGCCCAGAAGGAGATAAGAGAGCTCGCCCAGGCTATAAAGGAGCTCGTAGGCTACAGAGGGACGGACAGGAAAAACGTACTCTAAGAGAACCACCGAGCAAGGACCTTCTGGGCTACAGCTTCAGGAGTAAAGCCGAAGTGTTCAAAGAGGACCTTTCCCGGAGCAGACTTTCCGAAGGTCTCCATGGAAACAACCATACCCTCCTCTCCAACGTACCTGTGCCAGCACATACCCCTCGCCGCCTCCACCACTACCCTCCTGCTCACCTCAGGAGGGAGAACACTCCTCTTATATCCTTCATCCTGAAGCTCAAAGAGCTCAATGGATGGAAAGTTAACGACCCTGACCTTAAGACCTCTCTGGGTGAGGACATCCTTAGCTCCAAGGGCAACATGCACCTCGGAACCCGTCCCTATGAGTATGAGGTCGGGTGTTCCATCACAGTCAGATAGGATGTAAGCTCCCCTCCTCAGGTTCTCCTCGGAGGGGTAAAGGCTCCTGTCCAGGGTGGGAACACCCTGCCGGGTAAGAACTATAGCGGTCGGTCCGTCCTTCCTCTCTACAGCCACCCTCCAGGCGACCTTGACCTCGTTTGCATCAGCAGGTCTTATAACCCAGAGGTTAGGAATCAGTCTAAGGGAAGGGAGTTGTTCAACCGGCTGATGGGTTGGTCCGTCCTCCCCAAGACCTATGGAATCGTGGGTAAAGACGTATATAACCTGAAGGCGGGACATAGCCGCCATCCTTATAGTGGGTCTCATGTAGTCGGAGAATATTAGGAAGGTTCCTCCGTAAGGCAGGATTCCCCCGTGGTAAGCCATGCCGTTCAGGATAGCTCCCATAGCGTGCTCCCTCACGCCAAAGTGAATGTTCCTTCCTGTAGGAGTATCAGCCTCAAAGTCCGGGTAGTTGACAAGCAGGGTGTTGTTTGACTCGGACAGATCCGCCGAACCACCTATCATGGTGGGTATATAGTCCGCAATAACGTTAAGGACCTTACCCGAAGCCTTTCTCGTAGCCATGGGCTCGCTGAAGGTGGGGAGCTTATCGTACCACTCAAGGCTCCAATCTCTGCTGAAGGCTCTGGTCAGCTCTTCCGCCAGCTCGGGATACTCCCTGCTGTACCTCTCAAAGAGCTCCTTCCACTCCTGCTCTCTCTCCTTACCCAGCTCAACGTGCCTTCTCGTGTAGTCAAGAGCTTCCTTGGGAACGTAGAACTCCTGAAGGGGCCAGCCGAATCTCTTCTTCGTCTCAACAACGTTTTCTGCACCGAGGGGAGCACCATGAACCTTAGGTGTATCCTGGAGCGGGCTACCGAAACCTATATGGGTTCTGACGGATATAAAGGCTGGCTTATCGGAAGCCCTCGCCTTCTCTATTGTCTTCTCAAGGAGCTCAAGGTTGTAGCCGTCCTCCACACTGTAAACATCCCACCCAAGGGCTTCAAATCTCTTGAGAACGTCCTCAGACCAGGCGAGTTTTGTGTCCCCGTCTATGGTTATGTGGTTGTTGTCCCATATAACGAGAAGCTTGTTGAGTCTGAGATGTCCCGCCAAAGCGGCTGCCTCGTAAGAGACACCCTCCATCAAGTCCCCATCGGAACAGAGGACATAGGTCCTGTGGTCTATCACAGGGAAGCCTTCCCTGTTGTACTTTGCCGAAAGGAATTTCTCCGCAAGAGCCATCCCCACAGCGTTACTTATCCCCTGTCCCAGAGGTCCGGTGGTAGCCTCAACACCAGGGGTCAGCCAGCTCTCCGGATGTCCAGGTGTCTTACTACCCAGCTGCCTGAAGGACTTCAGATCCTCAATCGTTAGATCATACCCAAACATGAAGAGGGTTGAGTAGAGCATAGCGGAGGCGTGCCCTGCAGACAGAACGAACCTGTCCCTGTTTATCCACTCCGGATTCTTCGGGTTGAACTTCAGGAACCTGTCGTAGATGAGGTAGATTATGTGGGAAGCTCCGAGAGGCATTCCCGGATGTCCAGACTTTGCCCTCTCAACCTGATCAACGCTCAGGAACCTTATGGTGTTTATAACGAGCTGGTCTATCTCCTTCTGGGACTTAACCTTAGCATCCATGACTATACTATTCTAATTCACTTCAGGTAATCTTCATTGACCTTAACATCCATATCCTTAAGAAGGCTGTCGGCAAATAGGTTTAGCAGACTGTCAAGCTTAGCCTTCTTCAGGCTCTCCCTAAGAGCCTCCCTTTTCTTCACGCCCTCCTCAGAGAGCTCCCTTTTCTCTATGTAGAGCACAACGTAGCCCCCTCCTGTCTGGTAGGGTCCAAAGACCTTCTCCCCGGAAAAGACAAGCCTGAGGACGTCTTCCCCCTGTATTCTGAAGAGCTTAATGAACTCCTCAAGGCTCGTTTTCTCAAACTTCAGGGGCTTTATCTCAACCTTTCCACCTTTAACAAGGGTATCCCTTACCTCCCTCGCCTTTCTGAGGGCAAGCTCCCCTTTCTCCTCCTCAAGGTACAGCCTCTCAACCTCCTCCTTAGCCTCCTCAAAGCTCTTCACCCTCTCCGGCTCAACCTTTTCCAGAAAGAGGATGTAGTAAGTCCTGCCAGACTTGGTGAGGGTGTAGGGGCTGTTTTTGCTCAGGCTCCTCAAAGAGCGAAGGACCTGCTGAGGAAGGGCATCAAGCTCTCCACCCTCAACCCTCTTTCCACCCTCTGGTATACGCCCCTTCTTTATCTGGCTGTAAAGGGAGTGGGCTTCCTCTTTTCTCTTCGTCTTCCAGAGCCTGTAAACCTTCTTCTCTGGAACCCTGAACCTATCCCTGTTCTTGCTGTAGAACTCCCTGAGCTCCTTTTCTGTAGGAGAGGAAGCTATCTTTAGCCTCTCGGGAGATATCAGGTAGGCTCTGCCAGAAAAACGGGTTGCAAGTATCCTCTCCTGAAACTCAATCTCCCTGTCGGTCAGGTAAGTCCCCATCTCTATGAACTTGATGAGCTTCCTAACGGTAAGGAGCTTCTTCAGGTAGGTCTCGTACTCCCCAGGGGTAAGCCCAATCCTCTCAAGGGACTCCCTGTACCTCTGTAGGCTGAACTTCCCTCCCTCCTGAAAGCTCCTGTCATTCCTTATGGCGTCGTAAACCTCCCTGTCGGAGGCAACTATCCCAAGCCTGAGAGCCTTTATGTAGAAAGCCTCCCTGTTTATAAGGCTGTAGAGAACCTGCCTCTTGACAAGAGACCTCAGGTTCTCCTTCTCCATCAGGTTTGCATACTTCAGGAGCTCGTACCTGAACTCCCTCGGAGTTATGCAGGAGCCCTCAACGGAGGCTACGCACCTCTTCAGACCGAACATCTGCTTCAGGTCGGCAACGCTGAACATCCAGAAAAGGAAGGATAGGGATGCGACAGCTATAACTATCGCGGCAAGCCTCTTGTGTTTTTGAATCAGAGCGTACATAGGTTCTCTATTTTAAACTTCTCATGGCGGCGGGAGGAGTCGAACCTCCGACCTGGGACTTATGAGATCCCCGCTCTAACCACCTGAGCTACGCCGCCTTGACGTTATAATTATAACACCGTGAAGGACATAAGAACCCACTCCCGCATAGACAACTCCCTGAGCGGTTTTCCGGAAGCTGTAAAGGACGGCTACGCCGTGGTAAGGCTAAAAACCGATGAGAGGATGGTTGCAGACGATACCGGCTTGATCCACGGAGGCTTCATCTTCTCCGCAGCCGATTACGCAGCCATGCTGTCTGTGAACCACCCGAACGTCGTTCTCGCAGGTGCTCAGGTAAGCTTCATAAAGCCTGTAGTAAAGGGGGATGAGGTTTTGTTTGAGGCTAAGCTTGAAAGGGAAGAGGGTAAGAAGAAAATTGTTAGTGTGGTGGGAAGAAAGGGAGAGGAAGAGGTCTTCCGGGGAAGCTTTGTCTGTGTCGTTCCAAAGAGCCACGTCTTGAAGAAGGATGGGATGGAAGGATGATATCAAGAGGCTTCTGAACATACCAGAGGATGCTGAGATAGTCACAAAGCCCTACTATAGAGAGATACCAAAGAAGAGCGGGAAGAAGTACAGAGCTCTCACGGTTCAGTACATTCATCAGGGAAAGAAGCGCTACAAGCACATAAACAAGGAGAAGGAAGCCATAGTAAGGCAGGTTTTGAGCAGAGAGGACACCGTTATAGAGCATGTGTTCCAGCGCCTTCTGGAGCTAAAGGACTTCCTTGACTCAATTCAGGACGAGAGGGTCAAACAGAACCTCTCACCTCTCTACAGGGAGATAGAGAGGCTGCTCCTAAAGCTCTCCACACGCATCTTCTAATCCTCCTTTTCCTCCTCTTATATAGAGTTTTTATTAAGGATAATAAAGAATAGGGAGCAGGCGGCTAAAACTACATTTTAAGGATTATCAATAACTTACGGATCAACTTTCCACATTGTGTTTTATTTTTCTACTGCTATCAATAGCTTACGTGTGTAAGATTTGCATATATATAACAATGACTTATGAGTTTTCCACATTGCGCTGTGAATATCTATGTATATGAATAACTTACGTGTGTGAAAAACGGCTATAGACTTCAATAACTTAGGCACTTCTCCACATTTATCCACATTACGTCTGTTATTTTTAGGTGTATCAACGACTTACGCCTGTTATATATGTCTATGCCTATCAATGACTTATAAACTTTCCACATGTTGGGGTGGGGAGGTGTGGATTTTTCCACAGGATTGTGGAAAATTTGTGGATAAATTGTGGAAAAAATGTGGAAAGTTTGTGGAAAACTTGTGGATAAGTTCTAAAATTAAAGTATGTCTGTTAAGGTGCTTGTGGTTGACGATGAGGAGGGGATAAGGAGCTCTCTGGGGGAGATACTCAGGGAGGAGGGTTACAGGGTAGATCTTGCGGGAACCCTTGAGGAGGCTAAGAGGAAGCTCTCTGAGGAGTTCTTCCACGTGGTTGTGCTTGACGTGTGGATGCCCGATGGGGACGGCATTGAGTTCATGGACACCCTATCGGAGCTCTCCCCTGACTCCGTTGTTGTGGTTATAACGGGTCACGGCAACGTTGAGATGGCTGTCAAGGCTATCAAGAAGGGAGCTTACGACTTTCTGGAAAAGCCCTTCTCCATGGACAGGTTCCTCATAACCCTAAAGCACGCTGTCTCTGAATCCATGAGCAGGAGGCGTGGCACCGGAGAGGAGGAGATAGAGCTCATAGGGAACTCAAAGAGGATAAGGGAGATAAAGGAGATGATTCCCAAGATAGCCAAGAGCCGTGCTCCCGTGCTGATACTTGGGGAGAGCGGAACGGGTAAGGAGCTCGTTGCAAGGCTTATTCACAGACACTCTGGAAGGAAGGGACAGTTCGTTGATATAAACTGCGCCTCAATCCCCAACGACCTTATAGAGGCTGAGCTCTTCGGTTATGAGAAGGGAGCCTTCACCGGAGCTGTAAACAGGAAGAAGGGAAAGTTTGAGCTTGCTGACGGGGGAACACTCTTCCTTGATGAGATAGGGGATATGGATAAGAAGGCACAGGCTAAGCTCCTGAGGGTTATAGAGACGGGGAGCTTCACGAGACTCGGGGGTGTTCAGAAGATAGAGGTTGATGTGCGCATAGTGGCTGCCTCAAACAAGGATATCCTTTCTGAGGTTCAGGAGGGAGGTTTTAGGGAAGACCTCTACTACAGGATTTCCGTATTCACAATAGAGATGCCCCCTCTCAGGGAGAGGGGTGAGGACATAATCACCTTGGCTGAGTACTTCCTCAAGAAGTTCTCCCAGGAGTACAAGAAGGAGTGCAAGAGCCTTTCGGATGATGCCAAGGAGGCTCTTCTCAATCACAGGTGGAGGGGGAACGTGAGGGAGCTCAGGAACCTTATGGAGAGGCTCGTCATCCTCTGCGATGGCGATGTGATAGGCTCCGAACAGCTGGGTGCTGGCTTTTCCCGTCAGAGGAAGGATTACAGCTATATGTTCAGGCTTCAGAGCTTCAAGGAGGCTAAGAGGGAGTTTGAGAAGGTCTTCATAGAGGAGAAGCTGAAGGAGTACGGCTACGACATGAAGGAGGTAGCTACCAAGATAGGTATAGACCTCTCAAACCTCTACAGAAAGGTGAAAGCTTACGGCATAAAGCTCAAGGACCTGCAGAGTTTATGAGAAAGCCGGAGCAAACTATAGCTGCAGTCTCAGCCCTCATAGTGTAAGGCTTTAACCTAACTGATTTAAATCCTGCATCTTTCAGAAAGGCTACCTCTGACCTGCTAAAGCCTCCCTCAGGACCGACTACAACACAGGCACTCTTGATACCTTTAAGCTCAAGCTCCCTCAGGGACGCTCCCTCCTGAAAGTTGTCTAAGAGTATGTTCATATCTCTATCAGCCCTTAGGGAGCTCAGCTCCTTCGGCTCCTCTATGAGAAGAGGTTTTGGTCTTCCAGACTGCTTCATTGACTCCCTAACGATCCTCTCCCAGCGGGGTAGCTTTTTAAGGATAACCTCCCTTTTCCTGAAACTCCTCTCTGTTATCACTGGAACAAGCTTTTCAACACCTACCTCTGTTGCCTTCTGGACTATGAAGTCAAAGACACCGATCTCTACAGGAACCGCTTGATAAAGGGTGAGGTCTATTTCAGGCTCGGGAACCAGAACTACCTCATTTATTGAGCACCTTGCTTCCCTTTGGCTTAGGTCCTTTAAGGTACACCTGTATAGCCTTCCCTCCCAGATGACGCCTATGGGTTCCTCTCTTTTTATCCTTCTTACCTTCAGGTGCTTTACTTCCTCTTCTAGAAGTATTAGAAGATTACCTTCTCTCTTTGATGCTAAAAAGTTGTACATAGGGGGCGGGGCAAGAGCCCCGAAGGAGACCTCCTTACTTTATGCTCTCTCTGAGGTCCTTTGCCGGCTTGAAGGCAACGACCTTTCTGGCAGGTATCTGGATAACCTGCCCGGTTCTGGGGTTCCTTCCCTTCCTTGCGGCTCTCTTTCTCACGGTGAAGATTCCCAGCCCGGGGATGGCGATCCTCTCACCCTTCTTGAGAGCCTTGGCAATAGCTGCCACAGCAGCCTTGATGGCAGCGTCCGCCTCCTTCTTGGTGATGCCCGCCTGCTTGGCGACCTCTGCAACAAGCTCTGCCTTTGTCATAGCACGACCCTCCCAAATAGAATTTAGCGCTGATATAGATAATACATAACTTACACCTTTTTTGCAAGCTTTTTCTTTAGTCTATAATTATCTTTCAGCCATTTTTGTGGACGTGCGGAGGTTTGATGAATGGACTACAAGGACACGCTAAACCTTCCCAGAACTGACTTTCCCATGAAGGCGAACCTCCCCAGCAAGGAGCCCCAGATACTTGAGAGGTGGAAGGGGATATACAAAAAGATAAGAGAATTTAGAAAAGGGAAGGAGGTTTTCCTCCTTCATGATGGACCACCCTATGCCAACGGTCACATTCACATAGGGCACGCCCTCAACAAGATACTCAAGGACGTTATAAACAAGTACAACCTTATGAGGGGGAAGGACATCCTGTACATTCCCGGATGGGACTGTCACGGGCTTCCGATAGAACAGCAGGTTGAAAAGGAGCTCAAGAAGAAGAAGGTCAGGAAGGAGGAGCTTCCAAAGTCTGAGTTCAGGAAGCTATGCAGGGATTACGCCAAGAGATTCGTTGATATTCAGAGGGAGGAGTTCATACGCCTCGGCGTGATAGGAGACTGGGAGAACCCCTACCTCACGATGGACTCCTCTTACGAAGCGCAGGAGATAAGGGAACTCGGTAGGTTCTTTTCCAAGGGCTTGGCTTACAGGAGCAAGAAGCCGGTTTACTGGTGTATCTATGATAGAACCGCTGAGGCTGAGGCTGAGGTTGAGTACCATGAAAAGAAGGACCCGAGCGTCTACGTGAAGTTCCCTGTTGAGGGAGAGAAAGAAACTTACCTTGTCATATGGACCACGACCCCATGGACACTTCCCGCGAACCTTGGTGTTATGGTGGGGGAAGACTACGATTACGTTTACCTTAAGACAGATAAGGGAACTCTTATAGTTGCTCAGGCTCTCCTGTCTCACTTCAGGGAAGCTACAGGAGTTGATGGGGATGTTGTCAAAAAGGTAAAGGGGGCAGATCTCGTTGGAACGTCCTACGAGCACCCCTTCGTTAAGAGGGAGGATCTCGCTGGACATCTTTCGGAACAGACCCTTGAGAACATGTGGAAGGTTTACCCATCGGAGTTCGTTGAGCTCGGTAGTGGAACTGGTCTCGTTCATATGGCTCCCGGACATGGTCAGGAAGACTACGCCGTGGGCTCCCGCTACGGGCTGGAGCCTTACTCTCCCGTTGACGATGGGGGCAGGTTTGTACCCCCGGCTCCAGAGTTCATAAGGGGTATGAGGGTATTTGACGCCAACGAGGTTATATTAGAGAGGCTTGAAAGGGATGGGTTCCTTTTACATAGAGGCGAGGTTGTCCACTCCTATCCCCACTGCTGGAGGTGTAAAAACCCTGTCATATTCAGGGCTACCCACCAGTGGTTCATAAGCATGAACGCAAAGATAAACTCGGAGACCCTTAGGGAAAAGGCTCTTGAAGAGATAGAGAAGGTAAAGTGGATACCCCCTTACGGGAAGAACAGGATAAAGAGCATGGTTGAGAACAGACCCGACTGGTGCATATCCCGCCAGAGATACTGGGGTGTTCCAATAACTGTTTTCTACTGTGAGAGCTGTGGGGAGGTTGTTTCTGAGGAGGAGGTGTTTGAGCGCATAGCTAACATGGTTGAGAGTTATGAGCTTGGCTCGGACCTTTGGTTTGAAAAGAGCGAGAGGGAGCTGCTGCCAGAGGGCTACAGGTGCAAGAGGTGCGGCTCAAAAAGTTTCAGGAAGGAGGAGGATATACTTGATGTGTGGTTTGACTCCGGATGTTCCCACGCCGCAGTTGTGAGACCCCTCGGATTTGATAGAGCGGACATGTACCTTGAGGGATCAGACCAGCACAGAGGCTGGTTCCAGGCTTCTCTCCTTGAATCGGTTGGCTCTTACGGACACGCCCCCTACAAAGCGGTTCTAACCCACGGCTTTACCGTTGATGAGAAGGGAAGGAAGATGTCAAAGTCCCTCGGAAACGTTGTCTCCCCCCAGGAGGTGATAGAACGTTACGGGGCGGACCTTCTGAGGCTCTGGGTGGTCTCCGAGGACTACACTGAGGACGTAAAGCTGGGAAGCTCAATCCTCAAGAGCCTCACCGACGACTACAGAAAGATAAGGAACACCCTCAGGTTCATCCTCTCAAACCTCTACGACTACGACCCATCAAAAAACAGGGTTGAGGTTGATAGGCTCCACCACTTTGACAGATGGATGCTGTCCCACCTTCAGGGATTCCTGAGGGAGATCCACAGGCACTACGAAAGCTACACCTTCCACAGGGTCTATCACCTTGTAAGGAACTTCTGCACAAGGACCCTCTCCTCCCTCTACCTTGATGTGCTAAAAGACAGGCTCTACGTTTACTCACCCGACAGCTGGGAAAGGCGTTCAGCCCAGACCGTTCTCTACGAGCTTCTCATATCTCTAACGACCTCAGTCGCACCCTTCCTTAGCTTTACAGCTGAGGAGGTTTGGGAGCACGCAAGGAAGATAGATATGAGCCTGCCAGAGAGCGTATTCCTCCAAAGCATACCCACTCCCAAGGATGAGCTCACATCTGAAGAGCTTGAGAGGGACTACAGCCTTCTGGTTGATATCAGAGATGAGGTTATGAGAGCCCTTGAGAGGGCGAGGAGGGAGGACCTGATAAGACACCCCTACGAGGCTAAGGTCTATATAGAGGCTAAGGGTGATTTAGAGGACCTCCTTCGGAGGTATAAGGACTACCTTAACTTCTTCCTCACAGTCAGTCAGGTTGAGTTTGGAAGGGGAGGAGATGTAACCCAGAAGGGGGAAGAGGTTGAGGGACTCATCGTTGGTGTTAGTAGGGCTGAGGGTAGAAAGTGTCCGAGATGCTGGATATACTATCCGGAGGAGGAGTTTGAAGGAGAGGTTTGCAGAAGGTGCTGCAAAGCCTTAAAGGAAATGGGATATGTTTGCACTTAAATCATATTCTCACCTGAAAACTTTCATAAATTTACTTTCAAGAGGAGGAAAAGAAGATGAAGAGAGAAAGCATTCCCCTCCTTGACTTTCTTAAAGAGACGAAGGGCTCCATACTTATACTTACCCACGAGAACCCCGATGGGGACGCCCTGGGAAGCGCTATGGCACTCTACCTCTTTCTTAAGAAGATGGGAAAGAACGTCACCGTTGGGTGCAAGGATAAAGTGCCTCACTTCCTTGACTTCATACCTCACTCCGATGAGGTGGTAAGCATGCCCGACGGCAGGTTCTACGATGTGGGGATAATAGTTGATTCAGCAGGCTTTTACAGGGCTGGAACCGAGGTGAAGGTGGCGAAGAGGATAAGGATAGACCACCACGTTGGCGGTGAGTTTTACGGAAGGTACGACTACATTGACCCAAAGGCTCCTGCGACAGCGTCCCTCGTTTACGAGCTCATATCCGCCTGGGATGAGTCCCTCATAGACAAGGAGATAGCCACCTGCATATACGCAGGACTTGCCACCGACACAGGCTTCTTCAAGTACAGCAACACCAACGAGTACACCTTTGAGCTTGCGAGAAAGCTCGTCCACTACGGGGCAGACCCAAACTACGTTTACAGGATGTTCTCCGAGAGGGAATCCCTCGGTAAGATGAGGTTGATAGCAAAAGTCTTGGAGACCCTCACCCTCTACGAGGACGGTCTCGTCGCAGGTATAACGATATACGACAGGTTCTTCAAGGAGACGGGGACTGAGTACTCTGACAGCGAGGGGCTTGTGAACTACCCGAGGTCCATAGAGGGAGTTGAGGTAGCCTTCGCTATGATAGAGAAGCCCGACGAAGGGGTATGGAAGGTCTCCCTGAGAAGTAAGGTAAGCGCTGACGTATCAAAGATAGCTGAGAGGCTCGGCGGTGGAGGGCACAGATACGCTTCCGGGTGCAAGATAAAGGCGAACTCCTACGAGAAAGCTCTTGAAAAGCTCCTTACGGAGATTAGAAAGCAGCTGAAGCTCCAGCACATACTCCACTGATGGCACTCTTCGGCGCTCACGTTTCCTCCGCTGGCTCCATACTGAACACCTTTGAAAGGGCTAAAGAGGTCGGTGCGGAGGTTTTCCAGTTCTTCCTCAGGAGTCCGAGGGTTTGGAGGTGGAATGGAGTTAGTAATCAGTTAGTAGAAGAATTCTCTCTGAGGCTGAAGGACTTTGGGAAGCCTGTGATGGTTCACGCCCCTTACCTCCTCAATCTTGCATCACCAAAGGAGGAGCTCAGGAGAAGGTCTATTGATGTTTTCATTCAGGAGCTATCTTTCTGCGACAGAACCGGCATAGATTTCTATAACTTCCATCCGAGAACAGCCAAGGGGATAGACGAGGAGGGAGCCCTGAAGAACATAATTCTCTCCCTTGAAGAGGTATTCAAAAGGTACGAGCCGAAGAGAACTTTCGTCCTGCTGGAGAACACAGCTGGGGAGAGGGGAGACATGGGAAAGAGCTTCTCTGAGCTCTGGAGGATAATATCCTCCTTCCCGGGTGTGAGGATAGGGGTTTGCCTTGATACCTGCCACGCCTTCGCCTACGGGTACGAGATAAATAGTGAAAGGGGCTTTTCAGCCTTCCTGTCAGAAATTGATAGAACCGTTGGTCTTGAAAGGGTAAGGGCTGTTCATGCCAACGACTCAAAGTTCCCTGCAGGCTCAAGGAAGGACAGGCATGAGCATATAGGGGAGGGATACATAGGGTTTAAGGGTTTTGAGAACCTCCTCAGGCACGAGCACTTTGGAAGCCTTCCCTACTACATAGAGACCCCAAAGGTGGGAGACATGGACGTTGTGAACCTGAATAGGTTGAGGAGCTTAACTAAGTTGTAAAATTTAGCGATGGCTCTCAGGGTTAGGATAAGGAAGGGAGGTCCCGATGTGCCGGAGGACTTTGTCTTCTCCGTCCTTTCAAGCATCCTCCGGATGAAGAGGGAAGAGTACGAGAGGGTAAAGGGAGAGGACGGCTCTGTATCTCTCTATGTCAAGGACCCGGAGGCTATAGTTAAGCTACAGGAGGTCGGGGAGAAGTACCCTGAGCTGATAGAGGTATCCTTTGAAAGGGCTTCACAGGGGGACCTCTTCTCAATAACTAACAGAGCTGTTAAGTCCAACATAGGTTTAGCCCTATCCTGGTCTGCCATTCTTTTCCTACTCCTTCTCTTATCAGTTGTTCCCCTTATTGGGATAGTTTTCAACCAGCTCACGAGCATGTTCCTCTATGCCTTCCTTATCATGGTCGCCTCTGAGCTAAAGGATGCTGACCTTGACAACAGTATTGAGGAGAAGTTCAGATTGATAAAGGTTGGGAGGGCTTTCTCCGATTACTTGGGTGCCGGGGTGGGGATGTGGCTTGGCTTCCTTCTCCTTTACATTCTTCTAATAGCCATCTTCCTATTTCTTGCCCTTTCCTTCGGTTTTATAGGAGCTCTTTCCGACATATCCGTCCACGGAGAGGTAAGGGGTGGAGCTGTGAGCTCACTTATAGTCATAGCCATCATATTCTTCGTCTTCGGCCTCTGGCTCTTTTATGTGATGCCCCTTATACTTGCGAGGTCTATCAGGACAGGGGTAGCCAACTTTGAGAGCGCCTTCAGGGCTGTCCTATCGGTATTTAGTCCTTCCTTTATCAAGGAGAGCTTCAGCAGTGAGTACATATCTACAGGTGCTATGTGGTCCCTTGCCGCAACGGTTGGAATCTTGGGCTTTGTCCTGACCTTCGCCCTCATAGTGACCATCCCGGTGGCTTTCCTAATACTTTACTGGCTTAACATCTATTTATCCCTAAGCGCTGTGTTCTATATTAAGAAGCTATGAGGGCTTACCCGGTATGCGTCCCCTGTCTTATAAATCAGGGATTGAATGCTGTAAGGAGGCTGAACCTTGGAGAGGAGAAGGAGCGGGAGATAGCCCTGAGGGCTGTTAAGTACCTATCCCAGTTTGAGTCCCTTGACAGGTCTCCCGCCTACTATGCCTACTTTGTGCAGAGGATAGTCAAGGAGATATCGGGCTCAGAGGACCCGTTCAGATTCCAGAAGAAGCAGGCTAACAGCCTAGCCCTTGAGATACTTCCCCGGCTGGAGGGCTTGCTTGAGAGAGAGCCCGATGGTCTGGCTTACGCCCTCAAGGTATCTGCTGTTGGGAACTACATTGACTTTGCCATAAGGGGAGAGGTTGACCTTGAGGAGGTTCTCTCTCTCCTTGATTCAGAATTCGTTGTCTGGGACTACGAAGCTTTCAAAAAGAGGCTTGGGCGCTCGGAGAAGGTCCTAATAGTCGGGGACAACGCGGGGGAGATAGCCCTTGACAAGCTTCTCGTGAAGCTCCTAAAAGAGATGGGTAAGGAGGTCGTCTATGGGGTCAAGGGGAAGCCTATTCTCAACGACGCAACCTACGAGGATGCGGTGGAGGTGGGCATGACGGAGCTCTGCAGGGTTATTGACAACGGCTCAGACAAGGTGGGGACGTGGCTTGAGGATTGCTCCCGGGAGTTTCTGCAGGAGTTTTACGGTGCTGATATGGTCATAAGCAAAGGACAGGCTAACTTTGAGACCCTCAGCGATGCTGACAGGGATATATTCTTCCTGCTCGTCGCCAAGTGTGAGCCCATTGCAAGGGAGACGGGAGGGCAGAAGGGAAGGTTCATACTAAAGTTCAAGGAGGCTTCGGGATGATCTCTTCTTACGTTGTTACGGGATACTTGGGCAGTGGAAAGACAACGCTGATAATAAACTCCGTGAAAGAGCACCTCAAGGACAGGAGGGTAGCTGTTGTTGTGAACGAATTCGGGGAGGTGGGGCTTGACGGCAGGATACTGAAGAACGCTTACTCAGAGGTCCTTGAGATAGAGGAGGGATGTATATGCTGTAAGCTCTCTCAGGAGTTTGAGCGTTCAGTCCTTGGCATAATTCAGGACTACCAGCCAGAGGTGATAGTAGTTGAGAGCTCCGGCACATCGGAGCCCTTTCCCATAGTTTTCAGCCTAAGAATGGTGGGTACAGCCGTTGAGGGCGTGATAGGTGTGGTTGACTCAAAGAACTTTTTCAAGTACAAGGACGAGGAGACAGCCAAGTACCAGCTCGCCTCCTCAAACGTTATAGTTCTGAACAAGGCTGACCTCGTTGATGAGGATGGTATGAGGAGGGTTGAGGAGGAGGTCAGGAGGATAAAGGAGAGCTACAGGCTTGAGAATATGTTCTCTCAGGAGGAGAAGAAGAACCTTTACAGGATTTACAGGGCACAGAGGGGGATGGTTCCCAAGGAGGTCTTCTCAGGCGTGGGAAATCCTGTTGAGCTCAGGGAGAGCATACACCTTCACTCCCACGAAGATATGGGTCAGAGGCTCGTTGAGTTTAAGAAGGAGCCGAGCTATGAAGAGCTCATGGAATTCCTGAAGAGCTTACCAGACAACGTTTACAGGGCTAAGGGTATTGTGAAGATGAAGGACTACCCCTACCCGGTTTTCGTCCACTACGTCTTCGGGGACATTGATGTTGGCATGCCCGCGGAGGACTACGAAGGTAAGTCCTTCTTGGTTTTGATAGGCAAGGGGCTGCAGGATATAATATCCCTATGAACAGGTGGGCTAAGGTTCTAAGGGCTATATGCGAAGAAGCTAAGGAAGAGAGGATTGAGCTCTTCATACTGGAGGGCGACAGCGAGCTGAACTGGTACGGGGCTGGTCTCTCTGAGCTCTGTCAGGAGGTTGAGCCTACCTCCGAAGATGCATCCCTTTACAAGAAGGTAAAGTCAAAGGTATCCGACAAGGTTGGGGGCGGTGGGTTTATAGCCTACGTTAGCCCTGTTAACTTTCAGGTTGACATATACGAGTCCGACAGGCGGAGGTTTCCGAGCTCCTCCGAGAGCTCAAGACCCTTTTCCGTTACGAGGGATGGCTTCCGGATAGGCTTCTTCTCAAAGATGGAAGAGGCTGTTGACTTCTTCCTGAGGGTGGGAAAGAGGTTGAGGGAAGAGGGCATCAATCTTCATCTCTTTTATTGAGCCTTCTCTTCTCCCTTCTCCTCTCCTTGTAAACCTCCTGCCTGCACTCCCTTATTATCTTCTTGTACTTGTAGTAAACCGAGGGAACTTTTATCGGTAGCTTGTAGTACCTCTCTAAAACGAGCATTATGTCCTCAGTGCTCATGTACTTGTGGTTTCTGATAAGGCTCTTTATGTACTTCGTTATCCTTGTCTCTTTCATAACAGGACGGGGGCTTCGCCCCCGTGATCTTAACCTATGTAGTCCTTCATAGCCTCGTAAGCCTTCATAGCCTTTTCAAACCTGGCGTTCACCACTTCCCAGTTTAGGTTTTTGAGAACCGCATCAACGTAAGGCGGTCTCTTG
>NZ_JBWONM010000085.1:0-9365 GCF_056450045.1 Hydrogenivirga sp. | reverse complement strand
CCAACCTGAAGCCGAGGAAGATATTCGGGATTGAGTCTCAGGGGATGGTTCTCGCCCTTTCCGACGGTGAGAAGATGTCCCTAATAGTCCCCGACAGGGACCTTAGAGAGGGTGCGAAGGCTAGCTGATCTGTGCCTAAAGGCTTTTCTGCTCCTGCTTCTGTTTTTTAACTTTACCTTTCCGAAGGACCCCTTCGGGGTGGTGGAGAGGGGAGAGATTGAGGAGCTAAAGAGACTCCTAAGACCGGAAGAGGTGAACCTGAAGAATTACGAGGGAGAGAGCCTTCTCCACGTTGCGGCGGAGTTTGGTCACATAGAGATAGTGAGGTTCCTGATTGAGCACGGAGCGGATGTGAACGCGAGGGACAGGTACAAGGCAACACCCCTGCACATGGCAGCCAACAACGGACACGCTGAGGTAGTCAGACTTCTCTTAGAAAAGGGTGCGGATGTAAACGCAAGAAACCTCAACGGCTGGACTCCTCTTCACTTGGCAGCGAGGAACGGATACCTCCAGATAGTTGAGGAGCTCGTAAAGGCCGGTGCGGATGTGAACGCCAAGAACGGAGCGGGGTTAACTCCCCTGCACGCTGCAGCCATGAACGGACAGCTTGATGTTGTCATGTTCCTTCTCAAGGCAGGAGCTGACCCAAAGGCTGAGGACGGTGCGGGACTGACGCCTGCGGACATAGCAAGGGAAAACGGACACTACGATGTGTTCAGGCTCCTCAAGAGGGCTTCCGGTAATTAGGGTTGTCTTCATGTGCGTAGAACTCTACTCTGTTTCTTCCGCTGTTCTTAGCCCTGTAGAGGGCTTTGTCAGCCATACTTATGAGGGCTGTCCTGCTAAGGTTGTCCATAGGAACGAGGGATGCAACCCCAACGCTGACTGTGACGTAGCTTGAGACCTCCGAAGCAGGATGGGCTATCTTAAGGTTCTCCATGTCCTTTCTTATTCTGTTGGCCACCTTAAGAGCATCCTTAAGCCCCGCCTCGGGCAGGACCACAACGAATTCCTCCCCTCCGTACCGCGCAACGAGGTCAATCTCAGCCCTTATGTGCCTTTTCATAACCTGGGCAACCTTCCTGAGGCACTCGTCCCCTTCAAGGTGACCGAGAAGGTCGTTGTAGTTCTTGAAGTAGTCAATATCTATCATGAGTAGAGAGATGGGTCTCTTCGTCCTTCCCGCCCTCACCCACTCCTTCCTGAAGAACTCCTCAAACTTAAGTCTGTTGGCTACCCCCGTAAGACCATCAATGTAAGACATATCCCTGAGCTTCACATTGAGCTGTTCCGTCTTCTTCTTCTCAAGGGCAAGAAGCATCGTAAGAAGGAAGTCCCTCCGGCTGTGCCTTTCAAGAAGGTAGGCAACGGGTGCACCTATAAGGTTCACGGAACCGAGGAAGAACATGTTGGTGATAAGATTCTCAAGGGGGGTCTTTATCAAGAGGGTATCCACGAAAGGGTAGAGGAAGGTTATGGCGAGGGAGCAGGTGAGAGAGTAGTAGAATCTGAGAGCCGAAAGGGTGTAAGCGTAGAAGAGAACGAGCATCAGCCCCGCATAGTATAGATGGGACTTGTAGGGGTGTGCTATGTATATCATCCCCACTATGCCGAGTCCACCTATGACCACGAGTATTGAGTGGAGTATTTGAAGGAGTCTCTCGCTGTGAATTCGGAAGCTCAGAAATACGAAGAGGAGCCCGAAGGGAATGACGAGAACAAACCTTATGAACCAGAGCTTGAGGGCAACCTCGGGGAAGACTATAAGGTCAAGTATTCCAAAGGCTGCGTAGAGCAGGACACCGAGGAAGGCTGCTATCCTCATCTGCCATATGTACTTGTTTAGGTAGTATCGGAGAAAAGCCCTCTCCACTATGGGGGAGAAGTTAAGGAAGGTCAGCCCCTTGCCAAACTCCCTAACTATCTGGGACTCGTCCCTTATAGCTATTACATCAAAGAAGTGCTCAAACTCTTCAAGGACCTTTCTATCTTCTTCCATCAGCCAGCCTACTTTCTATCATCCCTATTATCTCGTCGTAAACTCCCTTTACCTCCTCGGCGAGCTTCACGAGGCTCTCCACACCTATAGAAAGAGCCTGCTCATAGACGGGCTTTACCTGCTTCTCGTAGTACTCCCTGTACTCCATGAGGTCGTATTCAAGCTCATCGGTCTCAAGCTCATCTATAAGGTTGAGGTACTCCTCCCTCCTTATCTTTATCGCTATAAGGAAGTTCTTAAGCTCCGCCCTTATGTCTCCTCTATCGGTCCCAGCGTTCCTAAAGTCCGCCATAAAATACCTCCTCAGAACATGTGGCCGAGCTTGTCCTTCTTGGTGGTCAGATACACCCTGTTGTGGGGTGTGGGCTCGGTCTTTATTGGAACCCTCTCAACTATCTCAAGTCCAAAGCCTTCAAGGGCTACTATCTTCCTCGGGTTGTTGGTCATCAGCCTCATCTTCCTCACGCCAAGGTCAAGGAGTATCTGAACACCGACCCCATAATCTCTAAGGTCAGGTGGGTAGCCCAGCTTCTCGTTCGCCTCAACGGTGTCGTAGCCTTTCTCCTGAAGTTCGTACGCCTTTATCTTGTTGGCTATGCCTATGCCCCTGCCCTCATGACCGAGCATGTAAACGAGAACGCCCTTTCCCTCCTGAGCTATCATCTCAAGGGCTCTCTCCAGCTGAGGTCTGCAATCACACCTCATTGACCTGAAGACATCACCCGTTAGGCACTCCGAGTGAACCCTCACCAGAACCGGCTCCTCTTCCTCCCACCCCCCCATCGTGAGGGCTACCTGCTCCTCCCCGGTGAGCTTGTGTCTGTAAGCGTGTATCCTGAAGGTGCCCCAGGGGGTGGGAAGGTGGGCGGTTGCAACCCTCTCAACGAGGCGCTCCTTCTTTAGCCTGTACCTTATAAGGTCTGCTATCGTGATTATCTTGAGGTTGTGTTCCTTAGCGAACTCTATCAGGTCCGGAAGGCGTGCCATGGTCCCGTCTTCCTTCATTATCTCGCATATGACCCCTGCGGGGTAGAGCCCTGCGAGCTTGGCAAGGTCAATGGAAGCCTCTGTGTGCCCAGCCCTCTCAAGGACACCACCCGGTCTCGCCCTCAGGGGAAATACGTGCCCCGGTCTTATGAAGTCGGAAGGTCCAGCCTCGGGGCTTATGGCAAGCTTTATGGTCTTAGCCCTGTCGTAGGCCGATATCCCCGTTGTGGTTCCGTGCTTTGGGTGGGCATCAATGGAGACGCAGAAGTAGGTTCCCTTTGGGTCTGTGTTCCTGTGAGCCATGGGGTAGAGGTCAAGCTCATCGCAGCGCTCTGGGGGGAGAGAGAGACATATCAGCCCCCTTCCGTACTTAGCCATGAAGTTTATCGCTTCGGGGGTTACCTTCTCGGCAGCCATCACAAGGTCACCCTCGTTCTCCCTGTCGGGGTCATCAACGACTATAACCATCTTCCCCTCTTTTATATCCGCAACAGCCTCCTCAACGGTGTTGAAGATCTGCTCCTCCTTCATTCCTTACCTCCGCTGTCCTTAAACCTCTCCTTGACCTCCTTTATAACCCTGTCAATAAGGCTCTCCCTGTAGGGAGCCTCCTCAACAACCCTCACCTCCCTGCCAAGGAACTTGCTCGCCACCCAGTTTATAACCTCCGGTCCCCAGTGGGTAAAAACATGGTCTGTTATTATGAATACGATCGCAAAGTAGAGGATATACCTCAGCATATAGATAAAGATAGGTCTGAAGTAAAGAAAGAAAAGCTATGCCTACTCAGAGAGAACCTCTTCAGCCCTCCTCGCCCTCTGGATTATCCTGACGACGACCCACCTCTTGGTCTTTGATAGAGGTCTTGTCTCCCTTATCTCAACCACATCCCCGACACGGCACTCGTTCTTCTCATCGTGGGCGTGGTACTTCTTGCTCTTTATTATGTGCTTTCCATAGAGGGGGTGGGGAACCCTTCTGTCAACCTTAACGACAACGGTCTTGTCCATCTTGTCAGATACCACAACACCTACAAGGTGCTTCCTCTTTTCGTTCCACTTCTTCTCAGCCATCAGCCTTCACCTCTCAACTCTTTCTCCCTTATAACCGTTAGGACTCTGGCTATATCCCTCCTGAGCTTCCTGACAGCCATGGGGTTGTCCAGCGCGGAGACCTTCTGCCGGAACCTGAGCCTAAGGAGCTCCATCTTGAGCTCATCCACCTTATTCCTGAGTTCATCTACCTTCATCTTTCTAAGCTCAGCAGCCTTCATATCGTAAATCCTCCAGCCTTCACGAGTCTGGTCTTTATGGGCAACTTGGCTGATGCAAGCCTGAAGGCTTCCTCGGCTACCTCCTCGGGAACACCGGAGAACTCAAACATTATCCTCCCGGGCTTGACGACCGCCACGAAGCCCTCGGGATCACCCTTACCTCCACCCATCCTGACCTCGTTGGGCTTCTTGGTGTAGGGTTTGTCGGGGAATATCCTTATCCAGACCTTAGCCCCCTTCTTGAGGGCTCTCACGAGAGCCACCCTGACAGCCTCTATCTGCCTCTGGGTTATCCAAGCCCTGTCAAGAGCCTGTATCCCATACTCTCCGAAGGCCACCCTGTTTCCCCTCAGAGACTTTCCCTTAAGGGTCCTCCTCTGCTGCTTCCTGAACTTCGTCTTCTTAGGCTGAAGGAACATCTCTTACACCTCCTGGGATACCTTTGCCAGGTCCTCCTCAATCTTCTTGAGGACCTCTTCCTTCTGCCCCTCAAGTATGTCTCCCTTGTAAACCCAAACCTTCACGCTCAGTATTCCGTACTTCGTGTAGGCTGTGGCAAAGCCGTAATCTATGTCAGCTCTCAAGGTCTGGAGGGGCATCCTTCCAACCAAGAACCACTCCTTCCTCGCAAGCTCCGCACCGCCTATCCTTCCCTTTACCTGTATCTTCACACCCTTAGCCCCAGACTTCAGGGCGTTGTCTATCGCCCTCTTCATAGCCCTCCTGTGGGATACCCTTCTCTCTATCTGGAGGGCTATATCCTCGGCTATGAGCTGGGCGTCCGTCTCCGGAACCTTAACCTCAGCGACGTTTATGGTCACCTCCTTTCCGGGGACCATCTTCTCTATGGTCTTCTTGAGGAGCTCAACCTCCTGACCTTTCCTACCTATAATTATGGCGGGTCTTGCAGCATGTATCCTTATCTTGAGCTTGTCAACTATCCTCTCTATCTCTATCCTTGATATTCCGGCTATCCTGTACCTGTTCTTGATGTATTCCTTTATCTTTAGGTCCTCGTGGAGGGTCTTGGCGTAATCCCTCTTTGAGGCGTACCACTTCATATCCCAGCTCTTCGTGACCCCAAGCCTGAAGCCAATCGGATGTGTTTTCTGTCCCATAAATCAGTCCTCCTGCTCTTCCTCTTTTTCAGCCAGAACTATTGTAAGGTGGGAGAGTCTCTTCCTGAGCATGGTAGCCCTCCCGTGAGCTCTGGGGAGCCACTTCCTGAACATAGGTCCCCTGTCAGCTACCGCCTTCTTTACGTAGAGCCTATCAAGGTCAAGCCCCTTCTGCTCAGCGTTGGCTATGGCGCTCTTGAGGAGGTTCTCAACTATGCGGGCTCCCTTCTTGGGCATTACCTTAAGAAGGTAGAGAGCCTCTCCTACGTCCTTGCCGTGTATCTGGCTGAGAACCAGCCTCGCCTTCAGAGGCGATATCCTTGCGTACCTGAGCACCGCTATTGCCTCTCCTTCTCTGTAACCCTCTCTCTGGCTCTTGTCCTTTATCTTCAGCTGTCCCATGTCATGCACCTCACTTCTTCTTCACCACCTTGGCGCTCTTCTCCGGGTGACCCCTGAAGGTTCTCGTGGGGGCAAACTCTCCAAGCTTGTGCCCCACCATCTCCTGGGTAATGTAAACGGGAACGAAGGTCTTTCCGTTGTGAACCGCTATCGTGTGCCCAACGAACTCGGGAATTATGGTCGTTGAGCGGGAGTAGGTCTTGACGACCTTCCTCTCCCCAGTCTCGTTCATCTGCTTTATCTTTCTCCAGAGCTTTGGATGGACCCACGCCCTCTTGTTGACTAAGTCCCTAAACTGCTGATAGGTCTCCTCGTACTTCTTTATCCTTCTCTCTATGAGCTCTGGGTCTCCCTTCTTCTGAGCTTCCCTTACCTTCTTGTGAAGCCTGTGGATCCTCTTGTAGAGCCTGTAAAAGCTGTCAAGGTCTTCTATGAGCTTGCTCCTCTTGTTCCAAGAACCTCTAAAACCCATTAGAGCGGCCTCCCGTCTCTGCGTGTGATTATAAACTTATCGGAGTACTTTCTTCCTCTCCTCGTCTTGTAGCCCTTTGTCTTCCAGCCCCAGGGGGATTCGGGATGTTTACCCCTCGTCCTTCCCTCACCACCACCGTGGGGGTGGTCAACGGGGTTCATGGCTGTACCCCTCACGAAGGGTCTCCAGCCAAGCCATCTTGCCCTTCCAGCCTTTCCGAGCTTCACGAGTTCGTGCTCCGCAAGTCCGACCTTCCCTATGGTCGCCATGCACCTCTCGTGAACCATCCTCATCTCACCGGAGGGAAGCCTAACCTGGACGTACTTCCCCACCCTTCCGAGAACCTGTGCCTCGGTGCCGGCGGACCTGACCAGCTGTCCCCCCTTGCCCGGGGTCAGCTCTATGTTGTGGACTATCGTTCCAACGGGTATGAACTTCAGGGGAAGGGCGTTTCCGGGCTTTATCTCGGGAAGCTCCTTTCCTGCGGAAGCGTCTTCGTAGCTTATGGACATTACCCTGTCTCCAACCTTGAGACCCTCGGGCCAGAGGATGTACCTCTTCTCGCCGTCAGCGTAGTGGAGAAGGGCTATCCTTGCACTCCTGAAGGGGTCGTATTCTATTGCAGCCACCTTTGCAGGAACAAGGCTCTTGTCCCTCTTGAAATCTATAAGCCTGTAGAGCTTCTTGTGCCCTCCGCCCCTGTGCCTTACGGTTATCTTACCCTGCTGTCTTGACCTACCCTTAGCTCTGTGCCAGAAGAAGGTGAGGGACTTCTCGGGCTCCTTCTTCGTTATCTCCGCAAAGTCGTACAGGACCGCGTGCCTCGTCCCGTTAGTGGTAGGCTTAAGCTTTCTAACACCCATCTCTCACTCCTCTCAGGTTGCAAAGTTAAGAAGGTCTATGCTCTCACCCGGCTCAAGGGTCACTATAGCCTTCTTCCACTTCTTCGTAGTTCCATACTGCCTGAACCTTCCTATGACCCTCTTCTTCTTGGGCTTCACTATAACGGTGTTAACCTTCTTAACCTTGACTCCGAAAAGCTCCTGCACTGCGTTCTTTATCTCTCCCTTGGAAGCGTCAAGGGCGACCTCAAAGGTGTACTTGTTCAGATCCTCCATGAGCCTGTTGCTCTTTTCAGTTATAACCGGTCTCAGAATTATCTCGTAAGGTCTCCTCTGACTCATGTCTCCACCCTCTTGTAGATTCCTTCAAGCGCACCTTTTATGAGAACGAGCTTGTCGCTCCAGAGTATGTCGTAAACGTTCAAGCCATCAACCGGAAGGACCTTCGCATTTGGAAGGTTCCTGAAGGACTTGTAGAGAAGCTCATCCTTGTTTGGAGTAACTATGAGGACCTTGTGGGAGTCAATCTTCTTGGATTTAAGGAACTCTATAGCCTTCTTGGTCTTCGGCTTGTCTCCGAGGTCTATCTTATCAACTATGATGATGTTCTTGCCTTGAGCCTTGTCGGAGAGAGCCATCTTAAGGGCAAGTTTCCTGACTTTCTTGGGGAGCTGATAGGAGTAATCTCTGGCTTTTGGTCCGTGGGCTACACCCCCACCGACGAGAATGTTTGCACCCCTATCTCCGTGCCTTGCGTTACCCGTACCCTTCTGGGGTAGGAGCTTCCTTCCGCTATAGTTTACCTCTCCCCTGGTCTTGGTTGAGTGGGTTCCCTGCCTCCTTGAGGCAAGCTGCCACTTTACCACTTCCCAGAGTACGTGCTTCTTTACCTTAACTCCGAAGACCTCGTCCTTGACCTCTATCCTTCCTATCTTCATGACTGCGCTCCCGCACCTGTGAGGCTCTCAATAAGAGGCTTTATTCTCTTCTGCTTTAGCTGCTGCTTCTTCCTGCCTGCTATCCTTGACTTCTCCACAAAGAGGATTCCCTTGATGGGTCCCGGGACGGAGCCCTTTACGAGGAGCACTCCCTCTTCAGGGATGACATCAACGACCACAAGGGACTGAACCCTGACCTTCTCCGCTCCCCAGTGACCTGCCATCTTCTTTCCCTTCCATACCCTTCCTGGGTCGGTCCTGTTTCCTATTGAGCCAACAGCCCTGTGGTACCTGTGACCGTGAGACTTAGGAAAGCCTCCGAAATCCCATCTCTTCATGGTACCGGCAAAGCCCCTTCCTTTAGAAGTTCCCACAACGTCAACGAGCTCGCCGGGGCTGAATACCTCCTCAAGCTTTAGCTCCTGTCCCTCCTGGTACTCCTGAGGGTTCTCAACCCTGAACTCCTTGAGGTATCTGAGGAGCTTGATGCCCTTCTTGGAGAAGTGCCCCATAAGTGGCTTTGTCAGGTGCTTCTCCTTCGCATCAAAGGCTCCCACCTGAACGGCTGAGTAGCCATCCTTCTCAGGGGTCTTCACCTGAACAACGTAGTTTGCGGGAACCTGTATGGCTGTAACGGGTATAGCTGTCCCATCGGGAGCGAAGACCCTCGTCATGCCAAGCTTCCTTCCTATAACACCGATACCCATACCATCAACCTCTCATCTTGACCTCAACGTCAACACCTGCTGGCAGGTTTATCTCCATAAGAGCTTCTATAGTCTGGGGGGTAACCCTCGTTATATCAAGTATCCTCGCGTGTTCCCTTATCTCAAAGTGCTCCCTTGACTGCTCAAACTTGTGGGGTGACCTGAGCACACACCACTTCCTGACCCTCGTGGGCATAGGTATCGGACCCTTTATCACACCACCGGTCCTCTTTACCGTATCTATTATCTTCTTGACGGACTCGTCCAAGAGCTTGTGGTCAAAAGCCTTGAGCCTTATCCTTATCTTGTCCTGCTCCATACCCGTTTACTCCTCAATCCAGAATTTTGGTAACGACACCAGCACCTACTGTCCTTCCTCCTTCCCTTATAGCAAACCTAAGTCCCTCTTCCATCGCAACCGGTGCTATCAGCTCTACCTCAAGCTCCACGTTGTCCCCAGGCATAACCATCTCCACTCCTTCGGGTAACTTCACCACCGTCCCCGTTACGTCCGCTGTCCTGAAGTAAAACTGGGGTCTGTAGTTCAGGAAAAAGGGTGTGTGCCTCCCGCCTTCTTCTTTGCTGAGTATGTATACCTGTGCTCTGAACTTCTTATGGGGGGTC
>NZ_JBWONM010000084.1:0-2061 GCF_056450045.1 Hydrogenivirga sp. | reverse complement strand
CACCACGTAGGAGGCTCCCCCGTCAAGGAAGAGGGTCTGGGTAAGGGAATACGTTGCCCTCAGCTCTCCCCCATAAAAGCGCGCGTCAACGTTTGTGTAAGAGCGTGCCTTTGTACCGAGTCCCGTGTTGTTGACGTTCGTCTGGTTGTAGAGGGTTATGTAGTCCTTGACGTAGCTGAAAAAGAGGGTGGCGTCCGCGTTAAGACTCATCGTCTTCCACCTCAGTCCCACATCAAGCTCCGTGTTCTTGGAGGGTTTAAGGTTCGGGTTTCCGACCCAGTCGCCGTAAAGGGTCTCCATCATCCCCGACCTGTTCAGCGCAAAGTACCTCTCCTGAGCGTCGGGAACCCTAACGCTGTAGCCAAGACCGAGGAAGAGCTCTCCGGATCTGCTCAGGCTGTAGAAGAGCTGGACGTTGCCCGAGGGGTAGGTGTCCCTCTTGGAGGTTTCCCTCGTGTTGTGGTAGGTGTAGTAAAGCTCCGTGTTAGCCTTTTTGGGGTCAGCCTTCGTTTGGGTGGAGTCAAGCCTGAGACCCGCTACGAGCCTGAGCCTTCTTGAGAGGGCTTTCCTGAGCTCTGTGAAGAGTCCCAAATTGAGAAAGTCAACGTCGGGTATGGTGTTCTGAAACATGGTGCCCATCTGGGTTCTCGCCTTCCAGTTCCAGCTGAAGGACTCAAGCCCGAGGGTCAGGTCTTTGAGCTGGTATTCCAGCTTACCACCGTAGGTGGTAGTTTTGGCTATGGTCTCCATGAACATCGTGGATGTCCTCTTGGAGTTGTTCATCTGGTGGTATATGTGGGAGTAGTAAGTTGTCAGCTTTAGGTTTTTGAGCCTGAGCTTGAGGCTGAGCCTGTCCGCATCGTCCTTTGGGGAGTCCATCATCAGGTAGGGATAGAGCACGTCCCTCGCCTTCTGGGCTGTGTAAGAGAGCTCAGACTCCACACCTTTTGTGGGTCTTATGCCGAGCTTTGCCCAGCCTGTGTTTATCCTGAAGGCGGTGGAGTCTATCTCTGAGGGCTTGTAGTTGGCGTATTCGGTAAACCTCTTTCCCTCCCCCGTCCTGTAGGGCTTTGAGTACCTGTAGGAGTATCCTGCGAGTCCGTAGAGGGTATCCGTAGCGTAGGAAAGTCTCAGAGATGGGCTCAGGTAGGAGAAGGAGCCGAGGGCTAAGTTAAGCTTCCCGTGGAAGCCTTTCCTCGGTTTGTGGGTCTTTATGTTTATGGTCCCGCCGAGGCTCCCGTAGTTCCTCACATCGTAGGGTCCCTTTATCACCTCTATCTCTTCCACCTCTGCGAAGTCTATGTGGAAGGCTGGAGGGTCCATCCTGTTGGGACAGGCGTTGTAGATTCTGGAGCCGTCAAAGAGTACGTTGATGTTTGCCCTCTGAAAGCCTCTCAGGACTATGTCGTTGGCTATGCCTCCCTTCCTGACCTTCCATATGCCTTCAATCTTGGTCAGAGCCTCCCCGGGGTCCTTGGCAAAGCTTTCCCTCACCTCCTGAGGGGTCAGGACTTCTCTTTTGGCTTTTACCTCAATCTCTTTTAGGAGAAGCTCCTGGGCAAAAGACAGGGAGAGGGGAGCTACCAGCAGAAGGGTCCTTTTCATAACTCACCTCCATGTTAATCTTGTGTTAATTTTAACATTAATTTAACGTGAATTTTATCATAAAATTAACAGTATGGAGGGTATCAAGGAGCTCGTTGACTATGGAGTCATAGGACTGCTTCTGGTTATGAGCCTTGTGTCCGTTGCGGTTTCGGTTGAGAGACTGCTCTTTCTGAGAAGCGTGAACCTGAGGAAGTTCAGGAGCAGGCAGGAGCTTGAGGTAGCGCTAACGAGAGGTTTGTTTGTGGTGGCAACGGTGGGTTCAAACGCTCCCTACGTGGGGCTGCTCGGGACGGTATTGGGGATAATGCTCACCTTCTACACAATAAGCTCTCAGGGCTTTGTAAACACGAAGGAGATAATGGTGGGGCTCGCCCTCGCTCTGAAGGCTACAGCGGTGGGGCTTCTGGTGGCCATACCCTCCGTAGTCCTTTACAACTTTCTCCTCAGGAAGGT
>NZ_JBWONM010000083.1:0-2835 GCF_056450045.1 Hydrogenivirga sp. | reverse complement strand
TCAAGGTCCATCTTTATCTCCTTTATCACCTCGTCCCCATCGTATATCTTCACGGTCACGTCGCTAACCCTTTCTCCCGATAGGATCGTGTACTCTCCACCCTTGACGGTATCAATGGTGTCTGTTGAGAAGACGAACTCCTTACCTATAAGGTTTATGGTCTGCATGAAGGTCATCTGGTTCATCCAGGAGGCAAAGACGTCCATGAAGTTCTTCATGTCCGTGTAAAACCTGACCTGATTGAGTCTCACCACATCCTCAAGGGACTTGGAGAGGTCCTGCTGTTTGAAAGGGTCCTGGAACTTGAGTGTTTCAAGGTATATCTTCATAAAGTCAGTTGGGGACATGTTGTCAAAGGACTGAACGTAATCGGGACCTACGACCTTCGGCTCTGGAGGCTTTATATCGTACCTTCCATTAATCATCCCTTCTCCCCCTGCTTCCTCTTCAGCTCCTGGGCGAGAACCTCACCAAAGCTCTTGGGCTCTGCCTTCTTGCCCTTCTGAGAGAGAGCTCCCTTTAGGTCGTATATCCTCTTCTCCTTCTTGAGGACGACCTCCTTGTCCTTTACCTCAACCTTCAGTATGTCTCCCTCTTTCACTCCCAGCTTCTTCCTTATATCGCTGGGCAGAGCTATCAAGCCCCTTGCCATAACCTTGACTATCTCATCCATGGCTATGTATAAATATCGGCAGATGTCAGATTTTTTCAAGTGTCATTTTCTAAAAAATGTATTGACATTTTCTGAGTGTTGATAAAATTCAATATCATGAAACTTCTAGATACGGCGGTCCTCTTGGAGTTCTTCTCGGGTTCGGAGGAAGAGGTTGAGAAGATTGACAGGCTCTTCAGGGAGATGGAGAGGCAAAAGGAAAAGCTCCTCGTAACGGAAGAGGTGGTCGTTGAGCTCGTTTACTACCTTGAGCAGGTTTACGGCTGGGAGAGGGAGGTTGTCTCGGACGTGGTGGGTACGGTGCTTATGGACAGCCTCTTCAGCGTGGAGGACAGGGACGTTATTCAGACAGCGGTTAAGATATACTCTTCCAGCAAGCTCAGCTTCATGGATGCCCTGAAGGCTGCTAAGGCTAAGAAGAGGAAGGTCAAGGAGGTTCTGTCCTTCAACAGGAAGTTTGAGAAGGCAGGCTTTAAGCTGATTCGCCCTTGAGGGTTGTGTAGAGCTCCCTAAGCTCCCTTAGGCTCTCCTCAAAGGAGACGCTAACACGGAAGTCCTGCTTGAAGAAGCCGTCAATAGCTTCCTTGTTCTCAAGGACCTTATCAACCGCCGGGTTTGAACCAAACTTGTAAAGTCCGAGATTTACGAGGTCTTCCATAGCTTCGTAGGAACTCAGAAGCTCCTTTACATACATAGCCATGCTCAGGTGCTCCTCGCTCACAAGCTTGGGCATTAGCCTTGACAGGCTCTTGACTGGGTCAACTGCCGGGTACAGACCTGCGTTAGCCCTCTTCCTTGAAAGGACTATGTGCCCGTCAAAAACGCCCACAAGGGCGTCCGCCACGGGGTCAAGAGTTATGTCATCCCCTTCTACAAGGACGCTGAATATGCCTGTTATGCTCCCCTTTTGGAAGTTTCCGCAACTCTCAACTATGTTGGTCATCATGTGGAAGACAGAAGGGGTGTATCCCTTCAGCGTCGGGGGTTCTCCGGCTGCGAGACCTATCTCCCTCTGAGCCATGGCGAACCTCGTTATGGAGTCCATCACGAGAAGGACATCAAGTCCTTGGGAGGCAAAGTGTTTGGCATGAACTATGGCACTGAGAGCACCCTTCACCTTGACTATGGGAGGCTCATCCGCCGTTGATACAACCACTACGCTCTTCTTTAGTCCTTCTCCGAGGACGTCCTCAACGAACTCCCTTACTTCCCTTCCTCTCTCACCTATGAGGGCGAGGACCACAACGTCCGCATTGCTGAAGTTGGTTATCATGCCAAGGAGGGTGCTCTTCCCCACACCGGCTCCTGCAAATATGCCTACCTTCTGTCCCTTCCCCAAGGTGAACATTCCGTTTATAGACCTCACCCCTGTATCAAAGACCTCCTCTATCCTTTCCCTCTCAAGGGGGTTCACGCTGGAGAGCTCAATAGGAGCCTTCTCAGTTGTATAGAGGGGCTTTCCGCTGAGAGGTTCCCCGAAGGGGTTTACGACCTTCCCCAGAAGAGCTCTTCCCGTTTGGGTGAATACGTGCTCGCTCCTTATCAGCACTCTATCCCCGGGTTTTATACCCGACAGGGTCCCGTAAGGCATCACTATGCATCTGTCCTCGTTGAAACCTATGACCTCACCGTAGATGCTCCTTCCCGTTGAGGGGTATATCTCAACGAGGTCGCCAGTGGCACTTCCAGGGTTGTAAGCCTCAAGGTATATGCCGCTTACCTTGACTACCTTCCCGTAAACCTTAACTCCCTTCATCTCTGCTCTTTAGCACCTCTTGAACTATCTCATCAACAATCTCGGGGTGCTTCCTCTCTATGACAAACTTTGGCGTCTCAACCCTGACCTCTCCCACCTCAAGGCTCTCGTCCTTAATAACCTCAATCTCTATCTTGTCTTTGAGCTTCTCCCTTATGCTCGCTACGAACTCAAAGGCTCTCTCCATGTCCTTGGGGTTGAGGAAGAGCTTCACGTCACCTTTTAGCTCAAAGCTCCTCTCAAAGACCTCTTCAAGGAGCTTCGTTATAAGCTCCTCCTTTGGAACAGCGTCCGTGAGGAGGAACTCCTTGATTACCTCCTTTGAGAAGTTCACAAAGTCACCCTTTAGCTCCTCCTTAGCCTCTCTGAGCTTCTCCTCTACCTCCGAGAGGAGCTTCTGGGCGAG
>NZ_JBWONM010000082.1:0-2268 GCF_056450045.1 Hydrogenivirga sp. | reverse complement strand
AGGAGGATGTAGTAGTTGGCGTAGGGGAGGTTGCGGAGGTTCTTTATAAAGAGGATGTTTACAACTACGAGGGCAAGGAGAAGTATTAAGAGGGATAAGAGTTTACGCTTCACCTTCTTCTTTTATCCTGTGGTGTTTTATCATCTCTCCCTCAGCCCAGTATATAGCCATCTCAGCTATGTTCTCCGCGTGATCCGCTATCCTCTCAAAGTGTCTGGCTACGAAGGAGAGGTGTATGACCTTCTTAATGTTCCTTGGGTCCTCCATAACGTAGGTTATCAGCTCCCTCTCAAGCTGGTGGTAGAGCTCATCAACGAAGTCGTCCTTCTCAATTATCTTCTTTGCAAGGAGGGTGTCCCTCTGGAGGAAGGAGATAACGCTATCACTCACCATCTCCTTAACTATCTGAGCCATCATGGTGAGGTTCACGTAGGGCTTTAGAGGAGGCTCCTGGGCAAGGAATATTGACCGCTCCGCTATGTTCTCCGCTTCGTCTCCCATTCTCTCAAGATCAGAAACTATCTTGTATATGCCCATAACCAGTCTCAGGTCGGAGGCTTCGGGCTGGTAGAGTGCCACCATCCTTATACACCTTCTCTCTATCTCAACCTCAAGGGAGTCAATCTCGTCATCCCCCTTTATTATCTCCTCCGCAAGCTCAACGTCCTGCTCGTTTAGGGACTTTATAGCCTTATCAATGGCACCCTGTACCAGCTTGGCCATCTTGACAACGAGCTCCTTCGCTTCCTCAAGCTCTTCCAAAAATTTCATGACTAAATAATTTACATCCCTTTGTATTCCTTGTAAATCTTGAAGCCACTGCTCGTTCCGAGCCTGTCAGCCCCAGCCTCAATCATGGCGAGGGCTGTCTTGAGGTCCCTTATACCGCCTGCAGCCTTTACCTTCAGCCTATCACCCACGGTCTTCTTCAGGAGCCTAACGTCCTCAAGGGTAGCTCCTGAGGGTCCGAAGCCCGTTGAGGTCTTCACGAAGTCAACCCCAGCACTCAGACAAAGCTCCGCAGCCTTTACCTTCTCCTCATCGGAAAGATAACAGGTCTCAATTATTACCTTAACTACAGCACCACTCTCCCTCTTCAGAGCCTTAAGCTCCTCTTCAACGTAGGAGAACTTCCCCGTCTTGAAGGCTGAGATGTTCATGACCACATCAAGCTCCTGTGCCCCTTCCTCAACAGCCCTGAGAGCCTCGTGGAGCTTGACCTCTTTGGAGCTCAGTCCCAGAGGAAAGCCAACCACCGAACACACCTTTATACCACCAGAGGCGACCTCAGAAGCCAACCTGACGTGGTAGGGGTTTACACATACGGCGTAGAAGCCTACGCGTGCTGACTCCCTGACGAAGTCCTCAACGTCCCTTTCCGAGACGTTTGGCTTGAGTATGGAGTTGTCTATGTACCTTCTCAGGTCCAACCTCTCAACCTCCTCAGGGCGTTCAGGGCTATCTCTGCCGCTTCCTTTACCTTCTCCCTGTAGTTAAAGAGGAACTTCTCCTCCGGTCTCTTGTCTATAGTCGGGCACACAACACCCGCCCTGTGCCCCAAGGGGTACATGAAGTGGAGAAGAAAGCTTGCCTCCATCTCCATATTTTCAAACCTAAGCCCCTCAATACCTGTGTTCTGTCTTGATAGGTGTACATCAATGTCTGGAACCGTGAGGGGTATTCGGGACACCTGCCTTCCCTGGTTTGCGAAGAAGCCAGAGTTGGACACAGTGACACCCCTCCTGTAGCTCGCTCCCATCTCCTCGGCGGACTCAACGAGGGCGCTCACAACATCCGGATGGGCTTTGGAGGCGTAGGGGTGTATTTTTCCTTTGAATCTGGAGTCCTCAGATATAACGCCCTCAAGGGCGTCCTTCACAGACTCCTCAAGGAGCCTGCACTCATCGTCGGGAAGGGGCGCATCGTAAAAGAGTCCTGTGTTGTCAAGACCGACCGCATACTCGGTGATTATCTGGGTTCCAAGGGGAGTGTCGGGCTGGAGCCCCCCTGAGGTTCCAACCCTGATTATGTTTATCTTGGGGATGTCCTCCTTCCTACTCATACTCTGGAAATCTACCTCGTGGAGGGCGACTATCTCGTTTATGACTATCTCAAGGGAAGGGGTCCCCATACCGGAGGTAGTGACGGAAACCCTCTGCCCCCAATCAGTGTAGCCTGTTACTGTTCTAAGTCCCCTGTGCTCCCTGTTCACCTCAACACCCCTGAAGAAGTTCCTTGCTATGAAGAGAGCCCTGTGGGGGTCCCCAA
>NZ_JBWONM010000081.1:0-2331 GCF_056450045.1 Hydrogenivirga sp. | reverse complement strand
TCCTATCGCTCTTAACTGCGATGAGCTTTCCTCCCTTCGTGGATCTTTTCAACCTGTGGGGAAGGCTCTTTGAAGGGGCTGTCTCCCTTTCAAGCGGGCTGTCTCCCCATCTCTATCCGAAGGTGGGTCTTTACGAAGCTTCCCTTCTCAGCCTCTTGGGTCTCTCCCTTCTTTACCTCTTGAGGGGCTACTGGAGGCTCCTTCCCCTTCTCCTTATAAACGGGTGGCTCCTCCTGAGGTCCTTAGCCTAAAAACTCAAGGAAGACCTCCCTCAGCGTTCTCATGTTCTTTTTGAGCTCCTCCCTGAAGCTCTCCTCTTCCATCTCCAAGAACATGGCTACCTTCGGCAGGTCTGAGGGACCGAGAACTGAGCTACCCCTCTCCTTCATCAACCTCAGGTGGGTCTCCACCAGCCTCAGGAACATGAAAGGCTCGTAGGCTTCCCTCAGGGCGCTGTGATTCTTCATAAGCACTTCAAAGCCTCTTATCATTGAGCTCTCCCTTATCCTTTCCTTTATCAGGAGGTACTGGATGAGGAACTCCCCATCCACAATTCCGCCGGGACCGAGCTTGAGGTCCACCACCCCCTTACCCCTCTTAGCCTGCTCCTGGAGCTTCATCCTCATCTCGTAAACCTCTCTCCTCTCCCTCTCACCCCAGGGCTTTCCAAAGAGGAACTCTTCTATCTCTTTCTCAAGCTCAGCGCTGAGCTCCTCATCACCCGCTATGAACCTTGACCTCGTCCAGGCGAGCCTCTCCCAGGTTCTCGCCTCCTTCCTGAAGTACTCCCTGTAAAACTCAAGGCTAGGAACGAGCTCTCCCTTGCTTCCCATGGGTCGGAGGCGAAAGTCCACATCGTAAAGATAGCCTTCGGAGGTGTGGGCTGTTATGAACCTCACGAGCCTCTGCACCTTGCGGGTAAGCTCTTCTTTTTTCTCTACCTCCCCTGTGCAGAAAACAAGGTCAAGGTCTGAACCGAAGTTAAGCTCCTTGCTTCCGAGCTTTCCCAGGGAGTAGAGCAGAGCTTTCTCTGAGCTCAGGGAGAACCTTTCCCACAGCTTTCCCAGAAGAAAGTCGGCGAGGAGGCTCAGGGATTCAAAGAGCCTCTTCAGGTTTTCGTAGCTCCTCTCTCCCATGAGGTAAACGAGACCTATCCTTATCTCCCAAACCTTCTTGAACCTCCTGAAGAGGTTCTCCTCGCTCAGGCTCAGATTCTCTTCACACCTTGTGAACTCCTCCTCAAGGAGCTCTCTTCTCGGATACTCTCTGTAGAGGGTGAGGACGTCCTCCAGGAGGTCAGGGTTCTTGCTTATCAGTGATGAGAGCATTGGGGAGAGAGAGAAGACGCTGAAGAGTCCTGTGAGGAAGTCCTCCTTGTGAGGGCTCAGGAGAACCTTCTTCCCCGTTGGGTTTGTGAAGAACTTATCAAAGTTCTTCAGGGTCTCGTCGGGAGAGGGAGAGGAGGCACAGAGCCTGACTATCCGCGGGAGGAGGGCTATGAACCTTTCCCTTTCCTTATCGGAGAGGGTGAGTCCCTCCTTTCCGTAGAGGTAGCTAAGGAGCAGTGAGAAGGACTGCTTCGGGTTCTGGAAGCCAAGCTCTTTAAGTATATGGGTTCCGTAGTCAAGGTCTTCAGTTATTAGGGCTATCTGGATAGGCTCAAGCTCTCCCTCCCTCTTCTCGGGTATCAGGCTATCAAAGATATCCCTCACACCAGCCTTGGTCTCTTCAAGCTCCCTCTTGAGCTCCTGCGCCGAATCAAAGCCGAGGGCTTTTGCTATAAAAGGTATGTCAGACTCCAAGAGAACCTGGGTTTGAAGACAGCGCCTCAGCTGAATCCTGTGTTCAAGCTCCCTCAGGAAAGAGTAAGCTCTCTCCAAGAAGAGAGCCTCTTCGTCGGAGAAAACACCCTTCTGCCTCAGCTTCCATATAGCTCTGAAGGTGTTTCTCTCCCTTATGAAAGAGCTTTTGTTTCCTAAGAGTATGACGAGGGACTGAACGGTAAACTCTATCTCCCTTATGCCTCCCTCTCCCGTCTTCACGTTGTATCCCTTTAAAAAACTCTTTCCCGCCTCCGCCTCAACCCTCCGCTTCATGTGTCTTATCTCCTCCACGAGCTTGTAATCCGCGGAGGCATAGACGAAGGGTCTTACAACCTCCTTCATGAACCTCTCACCCAGCTCCTCATCACCAGCCACCGGTCTGGCTCTGAGCAGGGCAAACCTCTCCCACACCCTCCCGTAGGATTCGTAGTAGAGCTCTGCGCTCCTCAAGGACATGCTTATAGGTCCAGTTTTGCCGAAGGGTCTGAGGTCAAGGTCAACCTCGTAG
>NZ_JBWONM010000080.1:0-27916 GCF_056450045.1 Hydrogenivirga sp. | reverse complement strand
CTGAGGGAGCTGTCGGAATCCCTTATAAGGGGCTACCACCTCGCCATAGACTACGGCTACACCTCTGAGGAGATTCACCGCTTTCCCGAGGGAACGGTCTTAGGCTATAAAAAGCATTCCGTCAGTGGCGATATATACAGAGAGGAAGCCATGGATATCTCCGCTCAGGTGAACTTCTCCGCTCTTATGGAGTACGGCAGGGACTTCGGTTTGAAGACCCTCCTCTACGATTTCCAGAGGAACTTTCTCGCCAGCATACCCCACTTCCTGAGCGAGTTGGAAAGCCTCAGCTTTGAGGAGAGCCCCGAGGCTGTGGAAAGGCTTTCAAGGCTCAAGACGATGCTCATAAGCATGGGAGATAGATTCAAGGTTCTCTTTCAGAGCAAGGACTTGTAAAATAAAAGTTTGGAGGATGCAGAGATGGAAGACATAGTGGTGGGCGGATACCTTGTCAAGGGTGACAGATACTACACCAAAGACCACGAGTGGGCTTACATAAGGAACGGGAAGGCTCAGGTGGGCATAACAGACTATGCCCAGAAGATGCTCGGCGACATAGTTTACGTTGACCTACCCGAAAAGGAGCAGGAGGTAGAGGCTGGAGAAACCCTCGCCAACGTTGAGTCCGTCAAGAACGTTGCCCCTATATACAGTCCCGTCACGGGTGTGGTTATTGAGGTGAACGAAGACCTGATTGACGACCCTTCCATAATAAACGAGGACCCCTACGATGCCGGCTGGGTTGCTATAGTTGAGATGAAGGACCCCACCGAGGTTGAGGACCTCATGCCTCCCGAGGACTATGCCGAGCTCCTTAGGGAGATAATAAAGGAAGAGCAGGGAGAGGAATCCACCGAAGAGATACCTGTAGAGGGGCTTGAGGAGTCCCTTGAGAGCCTGCCCGAGGAGGAGCTGGGCTACGAAGAGGAGAGGTAATGTACATACCCCACTCAGAGGAAGAGATCCAGCGTATCCTCTCAAGCCTCGGGCTCAGATCCCTTGAGGAGCTCTTCTCCCACATAGAGGGCTCCCTTCTCAATCCTCCCAAGGATCTCCCCCCTCCGAGGTCTGAGGAGGAGCTCAGGAGGTACTTCGGAGAGCTGTCTTCTTTGAACAGGACACCCATCTACTTTGCGGGTGCGGGCAGCTACGACAGGATAGTCCCTGCAGCAATAGGCTATCTCACCCAGAGGGGAGAGTTCCTGACAGCCTACACACCCTATCAGGCTGAAGCCTCGCAGGGAACCCTTCAGGCTATATACGAGTATCAAACCCTCGTATGTGAGCTCACAGGCATGGAGGTTGCCAACGCCTCAATGTACGATGGAGGCTCCGCCTTGGCTGAGGCAGTCCTCATGGCGAGGGCGATAAAGGGTAAGGGGAGAAGGGTAGTCCTCTCATCAGCGATAAACCCCCTCTACCAGCGGGTCGTTAGGACCTACCTGAGCGGATACGAGGACGAGATAGCCTTCGTGCCCTACACCTCCGAAGGAACCACCGACCTTGATAGACTTGAGGAAGCTCTAAAGGACGGCTCTGCTCACGCCCTCGCCGTGCAGTATCCGAACTTCTTGGGATACATAGAGCCCCTCAGGGAGATCGGAGAGCTCGCCAGGACCTACGAGGTTCCCTTCATCGTTGTGGCAGACCCTGTCGCCCTTGCGGTCCTCAAGCCGCCCGGGGAGTTCGGAGCTGACATAGTTGTGGGGGAGGGGCAGCAGCTCGGAGTTCCCCTCAGCTTTGGGGGACCTTACGTGGGCTTCTTCTCAACCCGCGAGAGGTACGTCAGGAAGATGCCGGGAAGGCTCGTCGGCATGGCTGAGGACGTTGAGGGCAGGAGAGCCTTCACCCTCGTTCTCCAGACGAGGGAGCAGCACATAAGAAGAGAGAGAGCGACCTCCAACATATGCACAAACCAGAACCTCTTAGCCCTGATGAACCTCATCTATCTCTCTCTCCTCGGAAGGGAAGGGCTGAGAGAGGTGGCTATCCAGAGCATCTCAAAGGCTCTCTATCTAAAAGAGAAACTACTTAAGCTCGGCTTTGAAGAGCCCTTTGGCGGGAGGCATCTCTGGGAGTTTCCCCTGAGATTGGATGGAGCGGAGAGGCTCTGGAAGGAGCTCCTAAATGAGGGTTACATGCTCGGGATTCCCTTGGGTAGGTTCTACCCGGAGCTTGAGAACCACCTCCTCGTCGCCGTGACCGAAAAGAGAACGAGGGATGAGATGGACGCCCTGACGGGCGTTCTGGAAAGCATCCTCAGAGGATTCCCCTGAGTATATCTACAGCCTCGTCTATGTGTTCCCTCTCAACTATAAGTGGTGGCAGGAACCTTATAACGCTTCCGGCGGTGCAGTTTATCACAAGCCCCCTCTCTAAAGCCCTCAGGACGAGCTCTCTGCATTCCCTCCCGTAATCAACGCCGAGCATGAGCCCCCTTCCCTTTACCCTATCAAAGCCGAGCTCCCGGAGTTTTTTAGAGAAGTAATCTCCGAGCTCCCCAACCTTGGGGAGTAACCTCCTGACCTCCTCAACTACTACGAGACCAGCCCTGCAGGCTAAGGCGTTCCCTCCAAAGGTTGAACCGTGGGTGCCGGGACCAAAGGCGCCTGCCACCTCCTCCCTTGCCAAGACCGCACCGATAGGAACACCTCCACCCAGACCCTTCGCAAGGGTTATGATGTCAGGTTCAAGCCCGAAATGCTGGTAAGCGTAGAACTTCCCTGTTCTCCCAACGCCCGTCTGGACTTCGTCAATCACCATGAGAAGCCCCTCATCCCTGCACAACCTCTGGAGCTCCTTCAGGAACCCCTCCTCAGCCTCGTTCACCCCTCCCTCTCCCTGTATAACCTCAAGCATGACCCCTGCAGTCTCTTCCCCTATCAGCTCCTTCACCGACTCAATGTCGTTGAGTTCGGCGTAATCAAAGCCTGCGAGCATCGGCTCAAAGCCCTCGTGGAACCTCTCTTGAGCTGTTGCAGAAAGACTCCCGTAGGTTCTCCCGTGAAAGCCTCTCCTGAAAGTGATTATCCTGTATCTGTCCTCTCCCCTGTCCCTGAAGTACTTCCTAACCAGCTTTATAGCTGCCTCGTTCGCCTCAGCCCCCGAGTTGCAGAAGAAGACCCTTGCCCTTCGGGTCCAGAACTCAGAGACCAGCTCGCTAGCGAGCTCCTCCTGCCAGGGGTTCTCAAAGAGGTTGGAAACGTGGATGAGCCTCTCAGCCTGAGTGCAGATAGCCTCGGTGAGCCTTGGGTGGGCGTGCCCGAGGGAGCAGACCGCTATCCCCGAGAGGAAGTCAAGGTACCTCTTGCCCTTCTCATCGTAGAGGTAAACTCCTTCCCCTCTGACAAAGCCCACGGGGAGCCTCTGATAGTTCTCCATCAGGTACATGGCAATATATTAATCCAGCTCTACGGGAATCTTCTCCCTTACCTCCCTGACCTGCCCGAGGTCTACCTCAGCCTGAAGAAGTGTATCCCCCTTCTCCGAGAAGGCGAGGGTTTCACCCCAGGGAGAGTATATTCCGCTCATACCCGCGAAGCGGGTCCCTTTAAACTCTCCCCACGTATCGGACACTACAACAAAGCTCTGAAGCTCAATGGCACGTGCCCGGGATAGAACCCTCAGATGTTCCCTCCTGCTGTAGCCCCACTGAGCCGGCACGAGGAGTATATCTACGCCCTTCCTCTTGAGTTCTAAAACCATGTCTGTGAACCTTATCTCAAAGCATATCAGTATCCCTACACTGCCAAAGCCTGTTGTGAAGACGGGGTTCTCGCTCCCCGGAACGAAGTGCCTGTCCTCCTCAAAGGGAGGGAAGAGCTTCACCTTGCTCCTCTTTCCCTTCATCTCCCCCTTCTCTATCAGGAAGGCTGTGTTCCTTATACCCTGCTCCGTCTTTTCGGGAACCGTTCCGCAGAGGGTAAAGGATCTTTTCTCTGAAAGGAGCCTCAGCTTCTCCACCATATACTCGCTCAGGAGTGAGAACTCCTCCAACCTCTCGTAATCAAATCCGCAGAAGAACATCTCCGGTAGCAGGACGAGACTGCCCTCCGGAGCGATGCTTAGAAGCCTCTCAACCTTCTCGTAGTTGAGCTCAAGGTTCTCTGTTATTGAGAGCTGAAGGGTGGCAAGCCTGATATTCACAGGGTGTATATTTTAAGCCAAAAAGGGAGGGGAGAAGGGCAGCGGGGTGCTGCCCAGAGTGGTCAGGAGAACATATCCCTGTACATAGCCCTCGCCCACTCAATGTAAGCCTGCCAGTTCTTCCTTGAAGGTGTGTTGTCCATCTTGACGTTGTGGAAAGCGAAGGAGTTCTTCTTGGGGTCGTACTTGTAGGTCAGGTCAACCCAGACAGCCTTACCTTTATCAACTCCGGAGTAGCACAGGGTTCTGGGAGGCTTGTAGTCCATGCTCTTGCCGTGGGCAAGGTTGACTATCAGCTCCGCAACTATGTGGGCTTCGGAGTTTGCCGTGTTTCCGCTCTTGGAGAAGGGGTGGTTCCTCGCATCCCCGGTGCAGAAGATCCTCTCATCAACCTTGGACATGTACCAGGGCCATCTGAGGGCGGGCCACCTGTCGCCCTTGGGAACGAGACCAGCTTTGTAAACGAGAGGTGCGGACTTACACCTCGGGTAGAGGTTCAGGTCATCAAAGTCAAAGTCCCCGAGGTTTGTGGATATCTTCTTCTTTCCGAAGTCCACGTGCTTTATCTGGGTCTGGGGGTAGTACTCAATATAACCCTTCACGAACTCATCCCACGCCTTGTGGAAGCCCTCCGCCTTGACAGGCGGGTCGTTGTGGGGGTCAAGGAGTATGACCTTTCCCGGTATCTCGTTCTGCTTGAAGTACCAGGCTATCATCGTTGCCCTCTCGTAGGGACCGGGCAGACACCTGTAGTCAAGTCCTGGAGGGACTGTGATAACGAAGTTCCCCTCCTCAAAGTCCCTTATCTTCCTCTTGAGGGCGAAGTGCTCCTCTCCGGGCTTGAAGGCTGCAGGATATCTCGTCTTGGCTATCTCTATGTCTCTGGGGTCGTCGCCTACCCACTGGGAGTAATCGTAATCAATACCCGTTGCGAGGACGAGGTAGTCGTAGTGGAGCTTGCCGAGGCTCGTGTAAACGTACCTCCTCCTTCTGTCTATGTCGTGCACCTCCGCGGTAATGAAGTGATAGCCATACTTGTCCGCTGCCTTCTTATGGTCGTGGATTAGAAACTCAAGGTCAACGAGGTCAACGAGCCAGAGGTTGCTGACGGGACAGGACATGAAGACGTTGTTCTTCTCCACAACGACCACGTCAATATTGGGGTCCTTCTTCTTTATGTACTTGGCTAAGGTTGAGCCCGACCAGCCACCTCCGACTATGACCACCCGGGGAGAGCCCTTGCTGGGCTTGGGCAGGTGAATGGTCTTCGTCCCCTTGGCGAAGGTGAAGCTGACCGCACCGCTCCCTGCGGAAGCTGCAATAGCAGCCCCAGCACCAGAAACCTTGAGAAAGTCTCTTCTGCTTAGCTTACCCATAATTGCACCCCCTTTAGGATTTTCTCTCCTGAAATCTTCAAGCAATTTCTATGCCAGAAGAGCGAGCCCTAGAATAGGTAGGCTTTCGCTCTATCCACGTAGGACAGGTGTGCCACATATGTCACAGTTTGGGACACCGATGTCACTCTTGACTGCTATGTGACGTGCCTCATATTTATAAGGGGAGGTAAGAGAATGAATACTCTTTCAGATATATTCAGGGATAAGGGGTACTCCCGAAGGGACTTCCTGAAGTTCGCCACCCTCACAACAGCTATGCTCGGACTCCCCCCGGCTATGCTTCCCCAGGTGGTAAATGCCCTTGAGACGAAGCCAAAACCTGTGGTCATATGGCTTGAGTTTCAGGACTGCGCAGGGTGTTCTGAGTCCTTCATAAGGTCTACCACCGTCATGCCCACGGAGGTCCTCCTTGACTTTATCTCCCTTGAGTACCACGAGACGCTGATGGCACCCTCCGGGTACTATGCGGAGGAGTCCAAGAGGGAGGCTATGGAGAAGTACAGAGGAAATTACATCCTCGTGGTTGAGGGTTCTGTCACACCCAACGGAGTTTACTGTGCTGTGGCTGGAAAATCCAACTACGACCTCCTCAAGGAAGCCGCCGAGGGAGCTGCCGACGTTGTCTCTGTGGGGAGCTGTGCCTCCTGGGGAGGCATCCCAAAGACTGAGCCCAACCCTACCGGTGCAAAGCCCGTCTATGAGGTTCTGAAGGGCAAGAAGGTCGTGAACATCCCCGGCTGTCCTCCCATAGGTGATGTCATGGTGGCGACGATAGTTCACTTCCTCGCCCTCGGAAAGCTACCGCCCCTTGACAGCCTTGGAAGACCAAAGACCTTTTACGGACAGACCATCCACGACAGGTGCTACCGAAGGTCCTTCTATAACGCCGGCAAGTTTGCGGAGTCCTTTGATGACGAGAAGGCAAGGAACGGCTACTGCCTCTACAAGATGGGCTGTAAGGGACCTATAACCCGGAACGCCTGCCCCACGATAAGATGGAACGGAGGACTCAGCTTCCCCATACAGTCAGGACATCCCTGCTTCGGCTGTTCGGAACCAGACTTCTGGGACAGGGGCTTCATCTACAGACCCCTCTCCGTCGTTGAGGGAGGCTTCGGTGTCAAGGAGATAGCCACGGGCGTTGCCCTCGGAGCAGCCGCCGGAGCGGGTATAGCCTGGATAAACAGGAAGCTGAGAGGAGGAAAGTGATATGACCGATGTAGCTCTGTACGACCTCGTGAGGGGACCCCTCCTGAAGTTTGCCCTCGTCTTCTTCTTTGTCGGTATATCTTACAGGTTCTTCAGGGTTCTCCTTCTGGGACTGCCCAAGGACTATGCCAAGCCGAAGGGAAACCCCCTCGCCAAAGCTCTTGAGAAGATAGCCCTAAAGCCCACCCAGGGGTGGAGGTTCTTCATGGAGGCCTTTGCCCACAGGGGAATCCAGTACGTTGGAGGCTTCCTCTTTCACCTCGGCTTCCTGGGACTTACCTTCTTCGTCCCCCAGCACGCCTTTCTGTGGAAGGAGATACTCGGCTTTGAGCTTCCCTACATGCCCCAGATCGTGGCTGACATACTCGCCTACTCCGCTCTGGGTTCCCTCTTCGCCCTCACAATTCACAGGGTATTCAACCCGGTCTTAAAGCTCCTGACAGGTAAGGATGAGTACTTTGCCAACATTCTCATAGGGATAGTCCTCTTCACGGGTATATTCGCCACCCGCTGGTCAGGAGGGGGTCTTTACGTCTGGATGGTCACCCTTCACATGTTCTCCGCAGCTGTTCTCATAATTTACATACCCTTCAGCAGGCTTTCCCACTTCGTTTACTACTTCCTCTCGGTCTTCTTCTACGGCTGGAACGTAGGTAAGAGAGGAGTTTCCTTTTAGGAGGTATAAAATGACGCTTCGCGTGGAACACAAGGAAGAGATAACTCAGAGGGAGATAGAGACCTTTTACAACTTCTGCAAGAACTCGGTAAATACGGAGGTAGCCTCCTACCTTGAAGCCTGTGTGAGGTGCGGACTCTGTGCGGAGGCATGCCTCTTCTACATGGGGGAGAACATCTCGGGAAAGATTGACCCGACCCTTACCCCTGCCTACAAGGCGGACCTCCTGAGGGAGATATACAAGGAAAACTACACCCTCTTGGGGAAGTTCAAGAAGGCTCTCGGCTTTGGGGTCAGGATATCTCCCGAAGACCTGAAGGAGCAAGTGAAGCTCGCCTTTTACACCTGCACCATGTGCGACAGGTGCACAAAGGTCTGCCCCATGGGTATAGACACACCCAGGCTCGTTTCCATAGTAAGGGGTGCCCTCACTCAGGCAGGCTTGGTCCCGGAGGACTTGGCGGAGGCTACGAACACAGCTATTGAGAAAGGGAGCCCCCTTGGGGTTGATGTCCCCACATTCGTGAGCAGGATAGAGTTCATCTCCGATGAGTGGGAGGTAGAAATTCCCGTTGACCAGAAGGCGGACTACCTCTACATACCCTCCTCCATTGAGCTGATGAAGTATCCCTCCTCCGTTGCCTCTACAGCCAAGGTTCTCAACAAGGTTGGTGTGAGCTGGACCGTGTCCACAAAGGCGCATGAGGCTACAAACTTCGGACTCTTTACCCAGAGCAAGGAGGTTACTAAGGAGCTCCTCAGGAGGATACTCACAGGTGCGAAGGAGCTCGGGATAAAGACGATAATAGCTCCCGAGTGCGGTCATGCCTATCAATCAATGAGGTTCGTAGCCCCAAACGTATTCCCCGGGGAGTGGGACATGGATGTCCTTAACGTGGTTGAGTTCATCTACAGGATGGTAAAGGAGGGAAGGCTCACCCTCCCCAAGAAGGTGGTGGACGAGATAACCCTCCACGACTCTTGCCAGATAGGAAGGAGGGGAGGAGTTCTCAAGGAGCCGAGGGAGATACTCAGCCTCCTGGCGCAGGACTTCAGGGACTCGGTTGAGTTTCCCGAAAAGAACATCTGTTGCGGTGGGGGAGGCGGTGTTGTTGTGGAGCACGAGGCTGACTACCACAGACAGAAGGCTTTCCTCACCAAGGCTGAGCTCTTTGACAAGGCAGGTACCAAGAACGTTGCCTGCTACTGTGCCAACTGTATGCTCGCCCTGAGCAAGAGTTCTCAGGAGCTTGGAAGGGACTACAGGTTTATAAGCCTCGTTGACCTTGTAGCGGAGTCCATAGAGGAGGAAGAGGAATGAAGAGGGTTGTCGTTGACCCCGTAACGAGGATAGAGGGTCACCTCAGGATTGAGGCTGAGGTAAAGGAAGGAACCATAGAGAAGGCTTACAGCTCTGGGACCATGGTGAGGGGGATAGAGATAATACTCAGGGGCAGAGACCCCCGGGAGGCGTGGGCTTTTGCCCAGAGGATATGCGGAGTCTGTACAACCGTTCATGCCTTCGCCTCAATAAGGGCTGCTGAGGACGCTCTGAGCATAAAGGTTCCCGAGAACGCTTCCCTCATAAGGAAGCTCATGATAGGGACGCTCTTCGTCCACGACCACGTTGTCCACTTCTACCACCTCCACGCCCTTGACTGGATAAACCCCGTTCAGGCTCTCAAGGCAGACCCCAAAAAGACCTCCGAGCTTGCGAGGAGGTACTCAAGCTACGAGAAGTCAACTCCCGGATACTTTGCGGATGTGCAGAAGAAGGTTGTCAAGCAGGTGGAGAGGGGACAGCTCGGTATATTCAGCAAGGGCTACTGGAAGCATCCCGAGTACAAGCTACCGCCGGAGCTAAACCTGATGCTCCTCGCCCACTACCTTGATGCCCTTGACTGGCAGACAAAGATAGTTCAGGTTCACACGATATTCGGAGGGAAGAACCCCCACCCCAACTTCGCCGTTGGAGGCATGCCCTCTCCCATAAACCCGGCTAGCGACACAGCCATAAACATGGAGAAGCTCGGCAGGGTAAAGAGCCTGATAGATGATATGAACGAGTTCGTTGAGAAGGTTTACCTCCCCGACCTCATAGCTCTCGGGCAGTTCTACAGGGACTGGTTCTTTAGGGGAGAGGGGCTTGGAAACTTCCTCGTCCTCGGGGAGCCCGAGGGAGACTCCCACAGGGAGGGGAGGTGGTTTATCCCACCCACCTTTATAAAGGGCAGGAACCTCTCCGAGCCTGAAGAGGTTGACCTTAAGGAGGTAAAGGAGTACGTTACCCACAGCTGGTACAGGTACTCGGTTGGGGACGAAGAGCCCCTGCACCCCTGGGAGGGTGAGACGGAGCTAAGCTACACCGGACCCCAGCCACCCTACGAACAGCTCAACGTTGAGGGAAAGTACTCCTGGCTGAAGGCACCGAGGTACAAGGACCACTCTGCGGAGGTGGGACCCCTTGCGAGGGTTCTGACCATGTACGCGAGGGACCTGTACGGCATTAGGGAAGAGGTGAGCATAACCCTGAAGGGGCTTGACCTTCCTCTCAACGCCCTCTACTCTACCCTCGGCAGGACCTTGGCGAGGGGTCTTGAAACTAAGGTTTACGCAAACGCCATGAGGGGCTGGTTCTCAAAGCTCTTGGAAAACGTAAAGAACGAGAACTACGATGTCTTCAACGGCGAGAAGTGGGAACCTTCCACCTGGGAAAGGGAGACGAAGGGAGTTGGCTTCATGGAAGCTCCGAGGGGCTCGCTCTCGCACTGGGTTCACATCAAAGAGGGAAAGATAGCCAACTATCAGGCGGTGGTTCCCACAACCTGGAACGCCTCACCTAGAGACGCAAAGGGACAGCCCTCAGCCTACGAAGCCTCACTCGTCGGGCACAGGCTCCACAATCCCAAAGAGCCCCTTGAGATACTGAGGACTATCCACTCCTTTGACCCCTGCCTCGCCTGTGCGGTTCACCTTTACGGAGAGGAAGAGCTTGAGATAAGGGTTATCTGAAGAGACCGCTTCGCGGTGAACTTATAATGAATACCTTATGCAGAAGGTCCTCATAGACCCCTCCGCCCCGCTAAGGGAGAACGCCCGGAAGATACTCAGGCTCGCCTTCCCGATAATAGTGGTCAACCTCCTCTACACGGTAGAGAGCATGTTCTCCCTCGTCCTCGTCTCTGGTATCTCAGCCTCAGCGGTAGCTGCCGTGGGCTTCAGCCTCTCACTTCTGTGGTTCATATACTCCCTGATGGCGCTCTCCTACACAGGGACGAGCGTTCTCGTAGCCCAGAGGGTCGGCGCAGGTGAAGACCCCTCACCCGTTCTGTCGGTTGGTCTGCTTCTCTCCTTCCTCATAGCCCTCCCCCTTACCTTCTGGGGTAAGGACCTCGTCCTATACCTTATGGCTCTGCTCGGCGCCTCACATACCGTGGTAGCCCTCGCTGAGGGCTATCTGACACCAATATTCTGGTTCATAACCATCGGTTTTATGACGAACACCTTCTACGGGGCATTCAACGGAGCGGGGGACACGAGGACTCCCATGAAGGTAGCGATAGTGATGAACGTGATAAACATATCCACAGCTTACGTGCTCATATACGGCAAGCTCGGCTTCCCTGGGCTCGGCGTCAGAGGTGCTGGCTGGGGTATAGTCCTCTCTGAGCTCTTCGCCTTCCTCGTGTATACCTACCTGACCACCTTCAGGGGTAAGCCCTTCCCCCTTCATCTCAGGATTGAGAGGGATGTATTCCTAAGGATGCTCAGGATAGGGACACCCACCGCGGTGGAGAGGGCTGTAACGAGCCTGTCCTTCAACGTTTTCGTGGGCTTTTTAGCTAAGTTCGGGGACAAGGTCCTCGCCGCCCATCAGGTAGGGCTCAGGGTTGAGAGTGTATCCTTCATGGTGGGCTTTGGCTTCATGGTGGCAAGCACGGTCATAGCGGGGCAAAACTACGGGGCAAGGAACCTTCAGGGGTTAATCTACGGTGTTAAATTCACCGCAAACCTCACCGCCTCCCTGATGGGTCTTCTGGGCTTGTTCCTCATCCTCTTTCCTAAGTATCTGACCCTTCCCTTCAGCAGGGACCCCGAGGTTATAAGCTGGGCTGTTTACTACCTCGTCATAGTGGGCATATCCCAGGTTCCGATGGCTTATGCGGTCATCTTCTCAGGGGCGCTCAAGGGCATGGGCAGGACAACCGTTACGATGGTGATAAACATAGCCTCCTTCTGGCTTTTCAGGATACTGCCCTCCTACCTCTTCCTCAAGGTAATCCACTCTCCTCTCGTGCCCTGGACCTTCATGACCGTTGAGATGTTTCTCAGGGCACTTCTGTTCTACCTCGCCTTCAGGCGGGAGGTCAGACATCAAAGTTCTTCATTCTTTCCTCAACCTGGTCCGCAGTCTGGCTGATCCTACCTATCTCTCCCACCATCTCCTTCACGCTCTCTGTGTTCTTCTCGGATATGGTCGTTATCTCGGTCATGTTGTCCCTTATTATGTCTATCGCTCTGCTCTGCTCCTCCATGGCTGTTGCTATGGTGTTTATAGCGTTGGCTATCTCCTGAGTGACCTCCTCAATCTTTCTGTAGCTCTCAACCACATCCTCTGAGGCGTTCTTTCCTTCCTCAACGGTGCTTACAGCCTTCTCAACCAGCTCCGCTATCTCCTTTGCAGCGTTCCCCGATATCTCCGCCAGCCTCCTCACCTCATCCGCCACAACCGCGAAGCCCCTTCCCATCTCTCCAGCCCTCGCAGCCTCTATCGCAGCGTTCAGGGCTAAGAGGTTTGTCTGCTCCGCTATCGTTATTATCGTCTCCGTTATGGAGCTTATCTCCCTGCTCACGTTAACTATATTTCCCATCGCGCTGTGCATCACATCAACCTTCTCCTTACCCGACTTTATGCTCTCCTCCATATCAAGGGATACGTTTCTCGCCCTCAGGGTCTCTTCCGATATCTGTCTCACAGCCTCCGACACCTCGTCTATAGAGGTCATTATGCTCGCTATACTGCTGTTGAGGTTGTCGTTCTCCTGCTCAATCTTCTGGGCATTACCGTTAAGAACCTTTATGCTCTCGGTTATGCTCTCAAGCCCTTCCTTAACGTTCCTCAGGGCTCCCTGCAGGTCGTTGAGAGAGCTGTTTATGTAGTTCTTGAGTTCCCCAAGGCTTCCCCTGTAGTCTCCCTCAACCCTGACCTTCAGGTTCCCCTTTGAGACCTGCATCATCACGTCCCTTATTGAGGATATAGCGCTCCCTATATCTCCCACCATCTTGCTCAACGAATCCACGAGTTTATCAAGCTCGTTCTTGAACCTCTTGAACTCAACCTGACTGAACCTCATGTTCTTGGAGAGTTCCTCAACCTTTGTGGAGAGCTCCCCTATGTTGTTTATTATTCCCCTTGAAACGAGCCAGAGGGCTATGGAGACTATCAGTATTGAGGGCACCGTTACCCCAATGACCAAGTTGTTGGCGAGGGCTACGTCCTTCTTGAGCTCTTCCTGCTCTTTCTTTATCTGAGCGAGCCTGAGCTTTATTAGCCTGTCAAGGGTGTCTATCGTATCCTTAAAGCCCTTTTTCTCCGCCTCTATAAGAGCCTGCTTCGCCTCATCGTAAGCCTCCAGCTCAAGGAGCTGTATGACGTTCTCAATGTCTCCCTGATAGGTGAAGAAGGCTAAGTTTCTGGTAAGCTCCGCCTCCTCCTTGCTAAGCTCCTTCTCCCTCTTCCTGAGAACTGCGAGCTTCTCCATAAAGCCCTTTATGTTCTCCTTTATCTCCTTCCTCGCCTCTTCGTCCTGCGGGTTGAATATGAGGTTTCTCACCGCAATAGCCGCAAAGAGCATGTTCATCTTCATGTCTTTGTAAATGTCAAGCTCCTTGACAGCCTTCTGAACGTCGTCAATTGACTTTGATACTCTCCTCTCCGTTGTGTAGAGAACGGATGCTATGAAGACCCCAACAGCTATAACGAGAAGGTTAACAGCAAGGAGCTTCCCCTTTATACTCATGCCCAGTCCTCCTTTAAAAGTAAATCGGGAAGTGACGATGAATATTATAGGAGGTTGGGATTGAGTGCCCTGAAGGAGAAGCTCTCCTCTATCAGGAACAGACTTCTTGACCCCTTCGGCGTTGATGGACTTGAGGGGGAGTTTGAGGAACTCCTGGCTATTATGAGAGCCTCTTCCCCTCAGGAACTCAGGCAGGTGAAGGAGGAGTATGAGGAGCTGAAGCACCTCCTTAACAGGAACTTGGAGATAATATCGGGCGGGCTGAGACCCCTTCTGGAAAAGGGTGGCGGAAGCCTGTTCTCCAGGAGGGTGTGATGTTTGGTGCCTCTTTCGGGATAATATCCCAGGCTCTTGAGATATACAGGAAGTCCCTTGACATACACAACAGGAACGTTATAAACGCCAACAACCCTGACTATGTTCAGGAAGACCCGGTGGTGGAGAGCTTCGCCCCTGCAGGCATAAACTTTCAGGATGTTCGCAGAGACCAGAACATCTACTACGTGAACCTGAGAAACAGCAAGCTCTCCCTCACCACCTACCTTGAGGAACGAAGCGGTGTCCTCGGTAACGTTGAGGGTATATTTCAGGAGCTCTTTGAGGGCACGGGGATAAACGACTACGTGAACAGGTTCTACAAAGCCTACCTTGACCTTATGAAGGACCCCACCAACGGCGGAGCAAAGGACGAGCTCTACAACTCAGCCAACAGCCTTGCGAGCTTCCTCAGGAACAAGACGAAGGACATTGATAAGCTTGATGCGAGTATTGACTACAACCTCAGGGACGTTACAGCCCGGATAAACGAGCTGAGCAGGAAGATATTCAGCATAAACCGGGAGATAACGGTGATGTATGCCCAGAACTACGCCCGGGGGAAGGATTACAAGAACCTCCTTGATACGAGGGACAAGTACCTGAGGGAGCTCTCCGAGCTGATAAACATAGACGTCAGACAGGACGAGATAGGAAGGGTCAAGGTTATAACTACGAAGGGGTTTGCCCTCGTTGACTTTCAGGACAACTACTGGCAGCTTGAGTACAGAGCCGGCAGGCTCTACTGGAAGTCAAAGGACGGGAACGATGTTGATATAACCGACGTGATTGAGTCAGGGAAGGTGAAGGCTCTCCTTGACGCCCGGACAGACCTTGCGAGGTTCAAGGGTGAGCTGAGCGATATAGCCAAAGAGCTGATATCCAACGTGAAGCTCCCAAGGGAAAACAGCGGAACGTGGTACCTTGTCCAGAACGTTCCAGACCCGACCGCCCCCCTCTCCACCTACGGACTTGACGGAGAACTCAGCTTCTACGACAACTCAACGACACCCCCCACCCTTCTTGCAACTATCAGTAATTACGGGACCCAGAGCCTGAACAACCTTGCCAATGCCATAAATACGAACGCAGCCCTCACCGGTGCAGGCTTCTCTGCAACGGTTGTGAACAATCCCGACGGGACCTACACCCTCAGGATAGATAACTCCAACCCCGATTACTCCGTTCAGGACAGCGGAGGCAACTTCTACGAAAGCTCCCCCGTCTTTACAGGGACAAGCGCATCGGACATAGCTCCCGTGAGCACCCTCCGTGCGGACATAGATGACATCGCCTTCTCCCTGACCGACACCTTCAGCGACCTTGCCAACGGCTGGTGGGACTCAACAAAGTCAAAGGTAAACGCTTTTATAGGCGATATATCCACCACTCAAGCGGATGTAAAGGATAAGCTCAGGATTGAGTCAGCCCTGCTTGAGTCCCTGGACAGGAAGCTGAAGGAGATGCAAGGTGTCTCCATAGACAGGGAGTTCATGGAGATAATGAAGGTAAAGAGAACCTACGAGGCGGTTGCGAAGATAGTTACCACGATAGACGAGCTTCTCCAGACAACTCTGAACATGTGAGGTGAGCAATGAAGGTGCCCGATAACCTGCTCTACACGGTCTTTCAGCAGCAGGATGAGAGGATAAGGGAGCAGATAGCCCGCAAGACGGTGGAAATATCAACGGGAAAGAGGGTTCAGAACATATCCGACGACCCTGTTGCCACCTTCAACATAATCACCCTCAGGAAGGACATAGCCCAGCTTTCCCAGTTCTCAAGGAACAGGCTCTTCTCCGATGTTAACCTTACCTACGTTGACTTCACCCTCTCCAAGATGTCGGACAAGATAAAGTTCCTCTACACAAAGGCTGTTCAGGCAAAGAACGAGGTACACACCGCCGATGCCCTCAAGGCTCTGAGCACCGAGTTTGAGGAAGCTCTTGGCTTCCTTCTTGACAGAGCGAACGAGAAGGTAGGGGAGAACTACATATTCTCCGGCTCAGCCCTGACCACAAAGCCCTTCTCCGACAGCTTCACCTACCAAGGCTCCGGCGAGAGCTACCAAGTCCAGATAGACGAGGAGAGCTTCGTTGAAGTCTTCTCACCAGGGAGTAAGGTCTTCTCCACCAACGTCTATCAGATGGACACCCTATACCCGAGCGATACAGCTTCCCTTGGAGCCTCCGGAACCCTCACGGTGAGCTATGACTCAACAAACGTGAGCGTTGATTACGGCAGGGGTGTCTGGTATCTGGCGGCTAAGGTTGAGGACCCCGATGCTCCCCTCTCCAGCTACGGACTTGACGGGGACCTTATCCTCATGGACAGCGGTATGAACGAGATAGCAAGGATTACCAACTACGGGAGCTACTCTCTCAACGGTCTAATAGCCCAGATAAACGCCGCCTTCGGCGGTCAGAACATAAGCGCCTCCCTCGTCACAAACCCCGACGGGAGCTACACACTGAAGATAGTGGATACCGACTCTCCCCCCGATAACTACATATCCGACACGGGAAACAACGTCCTTGAGAGCGACAGCCTTAAGAACCTATCGGCTATCTACAACTCCCTGGACCCCGGAAGGGTTAAGTCCTTCGTCCACCAGACAGCCAACGGACAGTACACCCTCAGGCTCATACCCGAGGATGTGGCAACAAGCCTCACGGTCAGCTTTTCGGGAACACCTCTGGGAAACTTCTACAGCCAGAACGTCTTTCAGCTGATATCTGAGATAAAGGATAAGCTCGCCAGTGGATTGAGTCCCGATGACTCAGATCTGATGGCAAATCAGCGTGCCTACGACAAGGTTGTGGCTGAGAGGGGGAGGTTTGGGAGCATCCTCTCCCAGGTGAGGGACCAGCAGAAGGTTCAGGAGAACAGGATGGACGTCCTGAAGAAGCAGAAGTCCGACAACGAAGAGGCGGACCTTTCGGAGAGCATAATGGAGTACACGAGGTATAGGACAGCCTACGAGGCTCTTATGAGGATAGTTGCCGACACGAGAGACATGACTATCCTGAAGTATATCTGACTACTCCTCCTCTTCGGTGAAGGCGCTCAGGACGGTCTCAATTATTGAGATAACAACCGATATGACGTTGGCGGCTAAGGCTCCCTCCGCAAGACCCACAGCCTCTATCTGGTCCCCCAGGTAAAAGAGGAAGACCGCTGGTATCAGGTGAAGGTCTGCCACGAGGCTTGAGGCGAGCATCTCCGTTGAGAGAACCTTCCCCTCACCTATCTTGAGGATGGTAGCGGCGAGGTTCATCGCCACCGTTATGACGAGCTCGTACCCGTTGGGACTGACTATGAAGCTTATGTTTGTGGTAAGGGACATGAGTATGAAAAAGTCGGTAAGTATCTTTTTGTACCTCACCTCTCACCTCCTATGAGGGAGACAGCCCGCTCTAAGAGAATCTTCTGAGCATTTCTAAGGTTCTTTGGATGTCCGAAGAGTATGAGGGTATCCCCCTCCTCAACCACGCTCTCCCCCGATATCGTCACGTCAAGGTAGCCGTCAGGCTTCCTTATGGCAATAACGGTAACCTTCAGGCTCTTTCTCAGGTCTATGTCCTTGAGCTTCTTCCCGATTAGAGGAGAGCCCGGCTCAACCCTGAACTCAAGGATATCTATGTCTGCCTCCTCACCGAAAGCTATCCTGTCAAAGAGGTCGGATATGAAGGCTGAACCGGTGTGGAATATGTAGGCTGCCAGCCTCGTAGCAAGAAGCTTGTTGGGAACGAGAGTTTTGTTTGCCCCGAGCTCCTCCATCTTCTGGGCAGCCCCCTCACCGGAGGCGAAGGAGTATATGTAGAAGTCCTCCTTTGATGGTCTCACGAGCCTTGCGGTCACTATGACCGCTATGTTCTTAGCGTCCTCCCCGAGGTTAACCACCATGCCCCTCGCCCTCTTTATACCAGCGGATATCAGGACAGACCTCTTGTGGGGCTCCTCAGCTATGAAGTACTTTATGTTGTGCTCCTGAAGGTACTTGAGAGCCTCGGGCTTTTCCTCTATCACAACGAACTCAATCTTCCTCTTCTTCAGCGTTTTTGCGAGCCAGGCGGAGGTCTTGTCGTATCCGCATATAAGGTAGTGCCCCTCAAGCTCCTCAATCTCCCTCAGCATCTTGATAGCCCTGTAAAGAGAAATTATATCCTCCTTAACGAAGACCCTCACTATCACTGTCACCGAGGTCGTGAATACACCTATACCCGCGAGGGCTAAGAAGGAAGAGAATATCCTCCCGTAGGGGGTACCGCTTCCGGCTACCACCTCACCGAAGCCTATCGTTCCTATGGTTATTATTGTCATGTAGAAGGAGTTTATGAAGTCCCCACCTGAGAGGAGCATGTAGCCGAGGGTCCCGATGGTTATCGCTGTGTGGAGCATGAGGAGGGGAATCCTGAGCTCCTTGAGGGTCTCTATGAACTTTCTCTCGTATATCTCAATCAGCTTGGGCTCTCTCTTCCTCAGCCTTCCCCTTATCCTCTTCTTTAGCCTTACCTTGGGCATCCTTCTATAATAATAGTGATGAAGTTGAACGCACTCGTGATAGATATTGAGGGAACCACCTCGGAGATAACCGAGAAGCTCAATGAGGTCCTTGACGCCATATACGACGAGGGAGGAGAGGTTGTTGATGTGAAGGTGACCCACGCGAGGGAACACGGGATAGACGGCTTTACCATCGTTTACACCGTCATATACAAGAGCGAGAGGGAGCTACCCGAAGAATGAGGCTCTGGGTCAGGGTGAAGCCCGGCTCTAAGAAGGAGAAGGTCGTCAGGCTTTCGGAAGACCGCCTTGAGGTCAGCGTCTCTGCCCCTCCCGAGAAGGGAAGGGCTAACGAAAGGCTCCTTGAGCTCCTTGCAAGACACTTCGGTGTTAGGAAGAGCGCCGTAAAGCTGCTCAGGGGAGAGAGGGCGAGAGAGAAGCTCGTGGAGATTGAGCTCTGACACCCACTATCTCAATCACATACACGTCAGGAGGTGATAGGAGCCTCATCGGTGGTCCGCCAGTTCCCACCCCCTTACTGACCACTATGTACTTTCCCGGGGCGAGCTCCTTCACTCCCCTGTCAGTTTCAAAGATTAGCCTCAAACCGGTGTAGCCCACGAAGAAGAGAACGCCCCCGTGGGTGTGCCCTGCGAGTATGAGGTCAACCCTGTCAAGGACCCTCCTGTCAACTGTCGGTCTGTGCTTGAGAAGTATCGTGAACCTCCTCGGGTCTGCCCCCTTCAGTGCCTCAAGCTCGTCGGTGAATATACTGTAGCCGAGCCTTTTCCCGTCGGGGTCATCAACCCCGACTATGTTTAAGAGACCGCCTACGGCGGTGCTTTCACCCCTCAAAACCCTGAAACCCGCCCTCTTTAAGAACTCAAGGGACTGCTCAAGACCTGCGTAGTACTCGTGATTTCCGGTGACGGCGAACTTCCCGAGGGGTGGGTCTATCCTCTTCAGCATCTGAGCAAGGTAAACGAGGCTCTGCATGTTGCCGTCAACGATGTCTCCTGTGGCAACGACCACCTGCGGTCTCTCCCGCTCATAGACCTCAAGGACGAGCCTGACCTTGTCCTCCCTCATCACCGGACCGAGATGCAGGTCGGATATGTGAAGCACCTTTACCCTCGTTCCCTCCGGTAGCTTTGGGGTTCTCAGGGTGAACCTCTCAACCCTCAGGAAGTATGTCTCCGCATGGCTGTAGGCGCTTAGAAGAATTGATAGGATGAGGGTGAGGAAGAACGCCCTCCTGGGCGTGGGGGAGTGGAACCTCCTGTAGAAGTCAATGAGTATCCCGACGAGGAAGAAGTATATAAGGAAGCCCATCCAGAGGAGACCACCTAAGGCTAAGAGGTGGCTTGCCTCAGAAAAGCCCCTCCTGTCAAGGAGCCTCCAGATGGCGGGGGAGAGGGTCGTGAAGGTGAAGAAGAGAAGGATGAAGACCCTGATAAGGGGTTTTGGCTGGAAGGCTGAGCTGAGCTTCCTGTAGGCGTAATAGTGGAGAAGGGAGTAGGTGAGGAAGAAGAGGGAGACGAAGAGGAGCATCAGGCTTGCAGGATGGCTCCTTTTGAGGCGTCGGTTACGAGCTTTGCGTACCTCCTGAGCCAGGAGCTCGGTATATCTTTTTTCTTGGGAACGAACTCCTCAAGCCTTCTCCTGAGCTCCTCCTCGGATATAAGGAGCTCAAGCCTTCTGGCGGGTATGTCTATCAGTATCTCGTCTCCGTCCCTGACCACGCCTATTGGACCTCCCGAGGCAGCCTCAGGAGAGACGTGTCCTATGCAGGCACCCCTCGTTCCTCCCGAGAACCTCCCGTCGGTTATGAGAGCGACCTTATCGCCGAGACCCATTCCCACTATGGCTGAGGTCGGTGAGAGCATCTCCCTCATACCGGGTCCGCCCTTCGGTCCTTCGTACCTTATCACGACAACGTGCCCGGGTTTGACCTTTCCACCGAGTATCCCCTCTATAGCTTCCTCCTCCGAGTCAAAGCATATAGCCTTCCCTCTGAACCTGAGCATGCTCTCAACCACACCCGCACTCTTAACAACAGCCCCTTCGGGAGCGAGGTTTCCAAAGAGTATCGCTATACCGCCATCTTCGGAGTAGGGGTCCTCTATCCTTCTCACCACCTCGCCGTCCGCATCGGGAGCCTGGGATGCTATCTCACCGAGGGTTCTGCCGCTCACCGTGGGTCTGTCCAGATGGAGTAGTCCTTCCCTCTTGGAGAGCTCCTTAAGTATCGTCGGGATTCCGCCCACCCTGTCAAGGTCCTCTATGTGGTAGTTTGAGGCTGGTGCTATCTTGCATATGGTGGGAGTCCTCTTTGATATCTCGTTTATCTTGCCAAGGTCGTACTCTATACCCGCCTCCCTCGCTATCGCGAGCAGGTGAAGTATGGTGTTGGAGGACCCGCCCATGGCTATATCAACGGTGAAGGCATCGTCTATCGCCTCCTCTGTAAGTATGTCCTTCGCCCTCACACCCTTCTCCAGAAGCTCCATAAGCCTCTTCACAGCCTCCCGTGCGAGGAGCTCCCTCCTCGGATCTATGGCTAAGATCGTCCCGTTGCCCGGCAGGGCAAGACCGAGAACCTCCGTCAGACAGTTCATTGAGTTGGCTGTGAACATACCAGCGCAGCTCCCGCAGGTGGGGCAGGCGTTCTGTTCTATAACCTGGAGCTCCTTTTCGGTTATCCTTCCACTCTTTAGCTCTCCTATCCCTTCAAAGACAGATATCAGGTCTATCTTCTTGCCTTCGTGCTCCCCGGCGAGCATCGGACCGCCGCTTATGAACACCGTTGGCACGTTAACCCTCATAGCTCCCATAAGCATCCCGGGGACTATCTTGTCGCAGTTGGGGATGCATATCAGGGCATCAAGCTGATGGGCGTTCACCACGGTCTCTATTGAGTCCGCTATGAGCTCCCTTGAGGGCAGGGAGTAGTGCATGCCGTAATGTCCCATGGCTATACCATCGTCAACCCCTATAACGTTGAACTCTATGGGAACACCGCCCAGCTTCCTCACCTCTTCCTTTATGGGCTGGACAAACTCCCTCAGGTGAACGTGCCCCGGGATTATGTCTATGTAAGAGTTGGCTATACCTATGAGGGGCTTGTCAAAATCCTCCTCCGAGAGACCGCAGGCTCTGAGCAGTGCCCTGTGGGGCGCTCTCTCCACACCCTTCTTTATAACGTCACTTCTGTACCTCATCTCTTCCTCCTGTCTTCAAAAATATAGGCTAATTACTCCTTTCTGGAACGTTTCATCTCGTACATCCTGCTGTCCGCAAGCTTTATAAGGAGGTCTGGGTCGTTACCCTCCAAGGGAAGCTCCACCACACCGTAGCTTAGGGATATGCCGTAGGTGGCAAACCTCTTCTCAACCTCTCTCCTGAGCTCCTCCAGACGGGCTTTCAGCTTTTCCCTGATGCAGTCGTGGGCTATGATGATAAACTCATCCCCTCCAAACCTCCCTATCACGTCACCTTTGCGAAACTTTGTGCTCAGCAGGTTTGCGAAATCAACGAAAACCTTGTCCCCCGTTTCGTGTCCGTAGGTGTCGTTCACACTCTTGAAGTTGTCAAGGTCTATGTATATGAGGCAGTAGGTTGTGCCTTTGCTTCTGCTGAGAACACCCACGAGCTTGGAAAGGGTCTCAAAGGTGAAGGCTCTGTTGTATAGACCCGTGAGGGGGTCCTTCACAGCCTTCTCCTGAAGGGTGTTTATGAGCCTTGATATTATCAGGCTGTAGAAGAAGGAAAGGAGCATAACCGCAAGGTAGGCACCGAAAGCCTGTCTCAGGGTAATGTAGTCGTAGTAAACATCTATCAAACCGAGCCTATCAAATACAAGGAGCAGAGCTGCTGAGATTATAAGGAGAAGGTTCCAGCCGAAGGCAGACCTGTGGTCTTTTAAGAAGAAGCTCAGAAGAGGGAAGGTGTAAACCCACACCAGACCTGTTCCTCTATAACCTCCGGTGTAAAGGAGGAAGGAGAGGATGAGCACCATGAGGGCGAGGATCGTGTTGGAGGCGAGTTCGTAGTTCCGTTTGTAATGGAAGACGAGGAGGTTGGCAGCAGCTATGAGGACGAGGAAAAGCTCAAAGAGGGCGTATAAGGTCTCCCCATTGCTCAGGTGGACGTAAACCCCGAATACAAGTGTTGATAGGATTCCAACCAGCGAGAAGGTGATGATGAACTTGCTCTGGTAGCTTGAGAGGATTCTGTGCATGGAGTTTATTGTAGCGCTTGTGTTTGTGGTTTTTGGTGGAGGCGGCGGGAATCGAACCCGCGTCCGAAGACGGTGGCTCTTCCGGGGCTCTACAGGCTTAGCCCGTGTTTGCTTCTACCCTCGGGTCGCCCACGGGCAGGCTCCCCAAGGGGAGCACGGCTCAGGTTTCGGGGATTCCTCACCGTGCGTCGGAACCCCCAGAGCCTCTGTTCTCTGACGCCTTCAGGTCAGCCAGAGGCGAACCTCCCTGAGGCGCGCTGCCTTTTAATTAGGCAGCGAGAGCGACTTCAGCTTCGGGAAGTGTTGTTAGTGGCTGTTAAGGTTGCCACCCTGCCTGCTCCCCGGGAACCACCGGTCCCCGTCGAAACCAGTCGCCCCCTAAAGCCGATGTTTAAATTTAATTCCTTCTCACCCGCCGGTCAAGGAATTAGTCCACCTCAAAAACGTCTCTTATGTCAAGTTCAAAGCCTTCAAGAAGTTTGGAATTGACCTTACCTTCCTCCTCCGCATAGGAGTAGAGCTCGTATCCCCTATCCGTCAAACTCCACACCTGAAAGACCCTGTCATTAGGGAACGCAAGCCAGAACTCCTTCACTCCAAACCTTTCGTAGAGGCTCTTCTTATACTCCGTATCTCTTACGAAGGTTGAGGGAGACACGACCTCAACTATAAGGTCTGGAGTTCCAAATATACCTCTTTCCTTTATTATTCTTTTGTTCTTGTCTGATACAAAGAGTATATCTGGCTGAACTATGTTCTCCTTATCAAGGATAAGGTCAATGGGAGCAAAGTAAACCTTACCCAGCTTATTCTTTTTTACGAACTCCCTTAGAGTGAGGAATATCTGAGCGCAAACATCCTGATGGTAAGGTCTGGGTGCTGGTGCCATAAGTAGCTCCCCTCCTATAATTTCGTATCTCCCCTCATCTTCCAGCTTGAGGTAGTCCTCGTAAGTGAACTTCTTTTCTTTTAAGGTCATGGCTTTAATAATTTAAGCTCTCTGAGAAGTTTATCTATATCTTCTTCCCTGTACCTCAGGCTGACGGTAAGCCTGAGCCTCGCCTCCCCTTTTGGAACCGTGGGGTACCTTATAGCCTGAAGCAGTATCCCCCTCTCCCTGAGCCTCAGGGAGAGCTCAAGGGTCCTTTTCTCATCGCCGACCACTATCGGTATTATGGGTGTTCCATAAAACCTGACCTCGTAGGTCAGGTCCTTCAGCTCCCTGTATATAAACTCCGTTCTCTCTCTTAACCTCTTCACAAGGGAGGGGTTTTCCTCTATCAGCTCCACGCTCCTGAGGGCGCCTGCGCAGAGAAGGGGAGGCAGGGACGTGGTGAATATCAGGCTCCTCGCTCTGTTTACCAGAAGGCTGACAAGCTCAGGGCTTCCACATACGAAGGCTCCGTAGCTCCCAAGAGCCTTGGATAGGGTGCCCATGACTATGACGTTCTCCCTCCACTCAAGACCAAACTCCCTGAGGCTTCCTCTTCCCTCTCCAATGGTTCCTGTCGCGTGGGCATCGTCTATGTAGAGAAGGCATCCGTACCTTTCGGAAAGCTCGTAGAGGAGCTTCAGGTCTGCGAGGTCCCCGTCCATGCTGAAGACGCTGTCGGTCACTATAACCACCTTCCTGAACCTTTTTCTCTCCTTTCTCAGAATTTCCTCAAGCTCTTCGTAGTCTCTGTGCCTGAAGACCCTTCGCTCAGCCTTTGAGAGCCTGCACCCGTCTATGAGGGAGGCGTGGTTCAGCTCATCGCTCAGGATGAGGTCCCCCTCACCGGCAAGGACTGGAATGGTCCCCGTGTTGGCGAGGTAGCCAGAACCAAAGAGGACGCAGTCCGGAGTCCCCTTGAAGCTTGCGAGCCTCTCCTCAAGCATCCTGTGATACTTCGTGTATCCGGAGACGAGCTGGCTCGCCCCCGAACCGAGACCGTACTCCTCAAGTGCTCTTCTGGCAGCCTCCACCACTTCAGGGTGGTCCCTCAGTCCGAGATAGTCGTTTGAGCAAAAGTCAAGAAGACCCTCCCTCTGGACCCTTTCCCTGTAAAGACCGGACTCCCCGAGCCTTCTGAGCTCTTCCTCTATCCACTCCATGAACCTAAATTACTTTACATGTTTGGGAAGAACTACAAGGGCGTTTTCAGCAAGATGGGTGAAGGTCTCCTTGAGAGGATGATAGAGGACCTCAAGAAGGAGCTGGAGTCAAAGCCCGAGGACCCGGAGCTCCTCTTCAAGCTCGGGGTTGCCTATGCCCGTGTGGGCAAGGTGGACAGTGCCCGGGAGGTTTACAAAAAGCTGAAGGATGTAGACCCCGATAGGGCAAAGGAGCTACTTGACAGGATATACGAGGTCTGAGTTGGTGTTATAATAAAAAATTGCAACTTTTGATAAGGAGGTCTAAGCGGATGCCCCTTTCTAAGGAGAAGAAGTGGGAGCTCATAAAGGGATTTCAGAGGCACGAAGGTGATACGGGTTCTCCCGAGGTCCAGATAGCCATCCTTACGGAGAGAATCAACAGGCTGACAGAACACATGAAGAAGCACAAGAAGGATGTCCACTCAAGGAGAGGACTTATAGCCATGGTCAACAAGAGAAGGAAGCTCCTTGAGTACCTCAGGGACACCGACTATCAGAGATACGTTGAGATATCCAAGAAGATGGGACTTCAGGTAAAGTGAGATGGAGGAAAGCGCGAGGATAGGAAACAGCAAGGAACCCCTGATAATAGAGGTAGGTAGATACGCAAAGCAGGCGGACGGTGCGGTTGTAGTCAAGCAGGGGGGAACGGCGGTTCTGGTAACCGCTGTGATGTCCGACGAACCCAACAGGGAGATTGACTTCACCCCGCTGACGGTTGATTACAGAGAAAGACCCTCAGCCTACGGAAAGATTCCAGGAGGCTTCATAAAGAGGGAAGGCAAGCCCACCGAGAGGGAGATACTTGCCTCAAGGGTTATAGACAGACCCATAAGACCCCTCTTCCCCGAAGGCTTCTTTCACGACGTCGTCATAACAGCCCTCACCCTCTCAGCGGATGACCTCTACGACCCCGATGTCCTTGCCATAACAGGTGCCTCCGCAGCCCTCCACATATCAAGGATACCCTTTGAGGGACCCATAGCCGGGGTTAGGGTATGCAGGGTAGGCGGTGAGTTTGTGGCAAACCCCACCTACGAGGAGAGAAGGGAGGCTGACCTTGAGATAGTCATGGCTGGAACCAAGGAAGCCATAGTCATGGTGGAGGGTGGAGCCAAGGAGGTGCCCGAAGAGGTTATCACCGAGGCTCTCTTCTTCGGTCAGGAGGCTATAAGGGAGGTCCTTGAGGCACAGGAGAGGCTGAGAGAGAAGGCTGGCGTGCCCAAGTTTGAGTTTGAGGGTATCAGCCTTGAGGAGAGTCTCCTTAAGGCTCTTGAACAGGAGTGCACTGAGAAGATAGTATCCGCCTTCTCAATACAGGACAAGAAGGAGAGGAACAAGACGCTCTCCTCAATACTCAGCGAGTTCATAGAGAGGCACGAGGTTCCCGAAGAGCTCCACTTCAGCGTAGGCTACTTCTTCAAGAAGCTTGAGAGCAGGCTGATGAGGGAGAAGATACTGACCGAGGGTGTCAGGATAGACGGAAGGAAGCCCAACGAGATAAGACCGATAACGATAGAGGTCCATCCCTTTGAGAGACCGCACGGTAGTGCGGTGTTTACGAGAGGACAGACCCAGGCTTACGTGACAGTTACCCTTGGCGCTCCCGAAGAGGCGCAGATGATAGAGACGATAGCCGAGGGAGAGGTCTTCAAGAGGTTCATGCTTCACTACAACTTCCCGCCCTTCTCAAGCGGTGAGGCGCGCTCCTGGGGACCCCCGAGGAGAAGGGAGATAGGACACGGAGCCCTCGCCGAGAGAGCCCTTGAGCCCGTCATACCCGACGAGGAGGAGTTCCCCTACATAATAAGGGTGGTATCCGACATCCTTGAGTCCAACGGCTCAACCTCAATGGCGACAGTCTGCGGTGGTTCCTTAGCCCTGTTTGATGCTGGTGTGCCCGTGAGGGATGGAAAGCACGTGTCAGGCATAGCTATGGGACTCATAAAGGAGGGGGAAAGATACGTTATCCTCTCCGACATCCTGGGAGATGAGGACCACCTTGGGGACATGGACTTCAAGGTGGCTGGAACGAGGGACGGTGTGACGAGCATTCAGATGGACATAAAGATAAAGGGGATAACCCGGGAGATAATGAGGGAGGCTCTACAGCAGGCTAAGGAGGGGAGGCTCTACATACTTGAGAAGATGTACGAGGCTATACCCGAGCCCAGAAAGGAGCTCTCCCCCTACGCTCCGAGGATAGTGATATACAGAGTCCCCGAGGAGAAGGCACCCCTGATAATAGGTCCCGGCGGAGCGAATGTGAAGAAGATATACGAGGAGACCGAGGTCAAGGTCTGGGTAGGGGAGGAAGGAAAGGTGTTCCTTACAGGCTACTCCGATGAGGCTATAGCCAAGGCGATAGAGATGATAGAGAGCCTCATAAAGGACGTTGAGGTCGGTAAGGTCTATGAGGGGACGGTGACTAGGGTGGAGCCCTACGGGGTTTTCGTAGAGATAATGCCTGGCAAAATTGGTCTCCTTCACGTCTCCAAGATGGCACAGCCAGTAAGGCATGCGGCGGACAAGTACAGCGTCGGGGATGTCCTCAAGGTAAAGGTCCTTGAGGTTGATGAGATGGGGAGACCGAAGCTGACCACCGTCGGACTTGATGGGGAGAAGGCTCCCGAGGTCAAGGTTGGAGAGGTCTATGAAGGGACGGTGACGAGGGTGGAGCCCTACGGAGTTTTCGTAGAGATAATGCCCGGAAAAGTTGGTCTCCTTCACGTTGAGAACATGAAAGAGAGGGTCAGGAACGCAAGGGACAGGTTCTCCGTTGGTCAGAGGATAAAGGTAAAGGTCTTTGACATAGACGAGAAGGGAAGGCTGAAGCTGACCGACAGGTTGGACTGAGATGGTCAGGGTTAGGGTAAAGAGGCTACCCCACGGGGAAGGTATAGAGCTCCCTTCCTACGCCACCGACCACTCAGCAGGCTTGGATCTCAGAGCTGCCATCGGTTCACCCCTTACCTTGAAGCCAATGGAAAGAGCCCTCATCCCTACGGGTTTTATCTTTGAGATACCCGAAGGCTACGAGGGACAGGTAAGACCGAGGAGTGGTTTAGCCCTCAAGAAGGGGATAACCGTCCTGAACTCTCCGGGGACTGTGGATGCGGACTACAGAGGGGAGGTCAAGGTTCTCCTGATAAACCTTGGGGAGGAGGAGGTTGTTATAAAGAGGGGTGATAGGATAGCCCAGCTGATAGTAGCTCCTGTAAGCAAGGTGGAGCTGGTTGAGGTTGAGGAGGTAAGCACGACCGCCCGTGGG
>NZ_JBWONM010000079.1:0-3492 GCF_056450045.1 Hydrogenivirga sp. | reverse complement strand
AGCCTGTGGAACTGGAAGACGAGCCTCTTCGTTCTCCTGCACTTCATCCATCTTGGTGTGAGGTCAAGGATGACGAAGTTTATCTGAAGGTTCTCATCCGCAAGCTTGGCTTTCTCCATAAGCTTCTTAACCTTTTCTGGGTTGGTCATTCCGCCACCTCCAAATGTAGTATTATATGTGTCTGCAGGTGAGATAGGAATGATACCCATTAGAGATATAAACCCAGCCCGCAGCTTCCCCGTCGTAAACGTATCCCTCATAGTTGTCTGCTCCTTGGTCTGGCTCTACGAGTGGAGCCTATCCCAGAAGGTTGTCATCACAATTCAGGGGCAGGTCAACGCCCTTGAGATATTCATAAAGCAGTTCGGACTCGTTCCAGCAAAGGTCCTTGAACAGCCCCACACGCTCCTGACCCATATGTTCCTCCACGGAGGTTGGTTCCACATAATCGGCAACATGTGGTTCCTCTGGGTTTTCGGTGATAACGTTGAGGACAGGCTCGGGAGGTTCAGGTACCTCCTCTTTTACCTTACCACCGGTCTTTCTGCGGCTCTCACCCAAACTTTCATAAGCCTACTCTTCGGCGGTGGACACGTTCCCATGGTCGGGGCGAGCGGTGCCGTCTCGGGAATACTTGGAGCCTACATAAGGCTCTTTCCCCACGCGAGGATACTCGCTCTCGTGCCGGTCTTTTTCTTCCTAACCTTTATGGAGCTACCCGCCGTTGTGTTCATAGGTATGTGGTTCTTCATACAGATTATAAACGGTCTCGTCTCCCTTCCCCTCGTCGGTATAGGCGGTGTAGCCTGGTGGGCTCACATAGGTGGGTTTGTGGCTGGTTATCTTCTGATTGATAAGTTCCTGGGCAGGCGTAGATATTATTATTAATGAAGTATGAATACGTTACGGAGAGGGCACAGCTCGGACGCTCCCTCTCCAAGCTTGAGAGCGCACCTTACCTCTTCATAGATACCGAGACAACCGCAAACCGGATCCGCCTCTTTCAACTGGGTGATGAGGAGAACATATACGTGGTTGACCTCTTTGAGCTTCCCGAGGCTGCCGAGCTCCTGAAGGAACTCCTGTCAAAGAAGGGCATAGTTGGGCACAACCTCAAGTTTGACCTGAAGTTCATGTACCCAATGGGGATAGTCCCCTACGCTACCTTTGACACCATGATAGGGAGCCTCATACTGGGCTACGAGAGGCACTCCCTTAGCCACGTTGCGGAGAGGCTCTTGGGCTATACGGTGGACAAGTCCCTACAGCTTTCTGACTGGTCAAGGAGCGTTCTCACGAAGCAGCAGGTTGAGTATGCGGCAACCGATGTGCTCGTTGTAAGGGAGATATTCTTCAACATGAGGGAGAGACTCAACTCAATCCCCTCCGTTGATAGGGGAGAGGAGCTCCTCAAGACGAGGACAGCGAGGGTCTTTGGGCTTACAAACCCCGCAACCATAGTAGAGATGGCTTTCGTTCAGGAGGTTGCCAAGCTTGAGCTCAGCGGTCTCCCGGTTGATGAGGAGGAGATAGAGAGGCTCAGCAGGGAGTACGAGAAGAAGCTCCAGAAGCTGATAATGGACTTTTACATAAGGTACAGGATAGACCCCATGTCTCCCAAGCAGATAGGTAGCTTTCTTAGGGGAAGGCTCGGACTTGAGCTGCCCGAAACCCAGAAGGGAAACGTCTCCACCGACGACAGGACCCTCTCCGAGTTTTCCCACGTGAAGGAGGTAAGGGATATCCTTGAGATAAGGAAGGTAAAGAAGGCTCTTGATAAGCTCAAGGAGCTTGGAGGCTTCATAAGGGGAGGAAGGGTTTACCCAGAGTTCAGGCAGATAGGGGCTGTCACCGGAAGGATGTCAAGCAGGGACCCGAACGTCCAGAACATACCCAGGGACATGAGGAGCCTCTTCATGGCTCCTGAGGGAAGGACCTTCGTTATAGCGGACTTCTCCCAGATTGAGCTGAGAATAGCTGCTGAGTACGTTCAGGATGAGAATATGCTCAGAGCCTTCAGGGAGGGGAGAGACCTCCACAGGTACACGGCGAGCCTCGTCCTTGAGAAGCCTGAAGAGGAGGTGAGCAAGGAGGAGAGGCAGCTTGCGAAGGCTATGAACTTCGGCTTGATATACGGCATATCGGCAAGGGGTCTTTCGGAGTACGCGAGGAGTAGCTACGGAGTTGAGCTTGAGCTCGGCGCAGCTGACGTTTTCAGGCAGAAGTTCTTCAAGTTCTTCCACTCCTTCAAGGACTGGCACGACAAAGTTAAGAGGGAGCTCAAGGAGAACAAGGAGATATCGGGAACAACCCTTCTGGGGAGACCCTACAGGGCTACCACCTTCACCGATGCGGTCAACTACCCGATACAGGGGACAGGTGCGGACCTACTTAAGCTCGCTGTTCTGATGTTTGACGTTGAAGTAAGGAGAGAAGGGGTTGATGCGAAGGTGGTAAACCTCGTCCACGATGAGATAGTGGTGGAGTGTCCCGAAGAAGAAGCACCCCTTGTGAGCGAGCTTCTTGAGAAGGCTATGTCAAAGGCTGGTCATATAGTCCTCAAGCACGTTCCCGTTGAGGCAGAGAGCGCCATTGACAAGAGGTGGGTAAAGGGTTAGAGCTTCCTCGTTATCCTCTCAAGGACCTCATCCATGTACATTGAAAACCTCCCCTCTTCTATGGATGAGCGAACCTCCTCCATCATCCGCAGGTAGAACCTGAGGTTGTGAATGGTGTTCAGGACGTAGGAGCTTATCTCCTCCGCTACGAAGAGGTGCCTCAGATAGGCTTTAGAGAAGTTCTGGCAGGTGTAACAGTCGCAGTTCGGGTCTAAGGGTGAGAAGTCCTTCTTGTACTTTTCGTGCCTTATGTTCACCACCCCTAAGGAGGTGTAGAGGGTTCCGGTTCGGGCGTTCCTCGTGGGGACAACGCAGTCAAACATATCAACCCCCCTCGCAACAGCGCTTAGAATGTCTTCGGGCTTACCCACACCCATCAGGTACCTCGGCTTCTCCTCCGGAAGGAGCTCGCAGACGAGCTGGGTCATCTCGTACATAACCTCCTTGGGCTCACCTACCGAAAGCCCCCCTATGGCGTAGCCGGGAAGGTCCCTCTCAACGGTTCTGAGGGCAGCCTCCCTCCTGAGCTCGGGGAAGAAGGCACCCTGAACTATCCCGAATAGAGCCTGGTCCTCCCTCCTCTTAGCCTTTATGCTCCTGTCAAGCCACCTCAGTGTCCTCTCAAGAGCTTCTCTCGCATAGCTTTTCTCAATAGGATACTCAACGCACTCGTCCAAGGGCATTATGATGTCGGAACCGAATATCTCCTGTATCTGAATGACCCTTTCGGGTGTGAAGAGATGAAGGTCTCCGGCGAGGTGGTCCCTGAACTCAACCCCCTCCTCACTCACCTTAACCTTTGACTTCCTGTCCCCGAACCTACCCTGACCGAGGGAGAAGACCTGATAACCCCCGCTGTCGGTCAGCAGTGGTC
>NZ_JBWONM010000078.1:0-9618 GCF_056450045.1 Hydrogenivirga sp. | reverse complement strand
CAATAACTGACTCTGGGTGAAAACAGAGACCTGGATCCCTCATTTCTCAGGGATGACTGTAACCAAAGACAAGTTCAAAGCCCTCTCAAAGCTCAAGAGAGAAGGTCGCAATCCCTCATTTTTTAGGGATGACTGTAACCCTACCTATTAAAAACCCTCTTTATCAATAACTTAGAACTGCGAATTGTTTGCAATTGGGGTTGGTGTCGGGATTTTGCAGATATATCAATGCGTTCCTTCCCGAGTGCATCCCCCAACGCTTTGCTCAAAATCAAGCCCTATTCAGTTGTCAAGGAGCCGGCAGGGAATCCCTCCCTGCATGTTGAGCTTCAATAAGATTAGAACTTCAGTTAAAAATAGAATATGATCCTTATCATCTTTCACGATTTTGAGCGTAATATCAACAACTTACAATAACAAATTTTAAAATTTTGTAAGTCCTTCATCTATCATTCTTTTTCAATCACGCCGGAGGCGTCAGGTTTGCAGACTTCTGAGGGTTTAAACGGATGATGAGGTTCTTGGTCGCCTACGATATCAGAAAGGACGAGGTAAGAGCCAAGGTATCCAGACTTTTAACAAAGTACGGCTACAGGATTCAGCTGAGCGTCTTTTACCTTCCCGATGTGTCTGAATCTGAGCTTGACAGGATATACCTTGACATAAAGAAGCTCATAGACCCACGAACGGACAGGGTATTCTTCTATCCTGTGGAGGAGATAGAAGTCTTTGAAGGCTACCCTTTGGAGCCTTGGGATGTTGAGGTGGTCTGATGGGGAGGAGGTTTATCCTTCTTTTCGGTCAGGCGGACGTTAAGAAGGTCGGTGAGAGGCTGAGGTTTATCAACAGCTCAGGAAGCGTAGAAAAGCCCGTCAGATACATAGAGGCTGTCATCGTTTTGGGAAACCTTTCCCTTTCCTCCCATGCGGTTAGCCTCCTTCTTTCAAGCAGGGTTCCCGTTTTCTTCCTATCAAGGTTTGGCACCTTCAGGGGGATGCTCATAGATAGCCTTCTATCAAGTGCAAACACTCTCAGACTCAGGCAGTATGAGGCTTTCCTTTCCAGAAGGCTTGAGATAGCGAGAGGAATAATCCTGAGAAAGCTGGAGAACATAGAACGCGTATACATGAGCAACCTGTCCGACCTGAAGGCTGAGCTGAGCGATGCGGACAGCATTGACGCGGTGATGGGTATAGAGGGGAGGGCTTCACGGCTCATGTTTGAGAGATTCAGAAAGAGCATAGCAGACTCGGAACTCAGGTTCGCCGGAAGGAGCTACAGACCGCCTACGGACGAAGTCAATGCCCTCCTTAGCCTCACCTATTCCCTGACATACGCCCTCGCCTTTCCCCTGATCCTGCATCTGGGTTACGACCCCTATATTTCTTTTCTGCACGCCAAGAGGGGAACCCACGCGAGCTTCTGCTCGGACATAATTGAACCCCTCAGACCCCTCGTTACCAAGGAGCTTGAGAAGGAGATACTGCGGGGTAGCTTTCAGAGAAAGGACTTTGTTAAGGAGGGAAGGGGATTTTACCTGAGAAGGGAGAGCCTGCCCAAGTTCGTTGGATGGTTTGAAAGAATTAAGGAGGACGTTGTCAAAGGCTTGAAGGAGTCCATCCTCTCGGTAGGGGAGGACTTGGCATGAAGCGATACGTTGCCTGCTACGACATATCCTCCAACTCTGCAAGGACCAAGGTTATGAAGAGGTTGAGGAACAAGGGGTTTCATGCCCAGCTCAGCTTCTTTGAGCTCTCAGCCCCCTCCGCCGATGAGGTGAGAAGCTCCGTCGTTGATCTAATTGAACGCTCCGACAGGCTTGCTGTAGTGAGGCTTAGTAGCAGGCACAGGATCAGAAGACTGGGGTCTTTGATAGAGGGTATGGACTGGGTGCTCTGATGTATCTCTTCGTGACTTCCAGAAAGGGTATATTAGCCTGCGACAGAAGGCACATAGTAACCGCCACTGGGAAGAGGATTCCGATAGGCAGACTCTCCGGGATCTTGAGCTTCTACAGCTTCCCTGTATTAGATAGGCTACCTGTGAGGAGAGTCTTTGTGAGCGAAGAGGGAACGGAGTTCGGAGGCATGGATATAGATCCTGCGGGTGTTGACAGGTGCGAGATAGATATGCTCTCTTGGGAAATTTTTGAGCTGGGTAGGAGGGCTCTGGGCAGGACAGCGAAGGACTTTCTGATTGAAAATCTCCAGATTCTTTATGCCTTCTGCATGACAAACAGGCTCGCCTACCATACCTTCAACGGCTTTCTCGCCCTCCACACTGGTGTGGAACCTATCTATTTGCCTATAAGAGAGCCTCCCCTGAAACTCCACGAGCTTATCTTCCTCCCCGCTGTAGCCTATGCCCTTTCGGTGGAGCTGGAGAGGGTTCTCCATTACCAGCTCCCTCCTCCCAAGAGACCCCGGGAGTGTGTCAATCTTCTTCTCTCTTACCTTCTCTCAAACCTGAAGTTTGACGTGCTCGTCCGCAGGTGTTTAAGTCTCGCCCTCGGGAAGAGCACTGTGAAACCTCACCTGTCCAAAGCCCATGGTCGTCTTCCTGCCTACCCCTGCAAACTCGGCAAATCTGGCGAGGGTGTTCAGCCATCTTAAAACCTCTTCCTCTTTGGCATCAAACCCGAGTATTACCCTTCCCGTGAAGCCTCCTATCCACCCGCCGGCAGAGAGTTCAACCCTCCTGCTACCTATCCACACCCCCGATATAAAGACCCTATCCTCTATGTAATCTCTCAGGTCTATGTCTATCTTGAGGTCTGAATAAGCCTGCCACTTCCTTATGAGCCCCTTGAAGATGAGCTTCGGTTCGGGGAGTAGAAGGTCCTGAGAGCCCCTCCTGAAAACCGTCGGCGTTGTGAACTCAAGCATCACCCTCCTCAGTGGCTGTGCCTCTTCGTATAAGGAAGCGTAAGGCTTGAGGTACCTCTCCGCTATGTGGGGTCTTCTCAAAGCCCTGAGCCTGTGCCCCCCGATATGAAACTCTCCCTTTGCACCGAGCATATAGCCGTAAAGGAATCTCGGAAAGAGGGCATCCTCAAGAAAGGAGACGTTCATGTGTATCCTCTCAGCCTCACCTTCCCTTTCCGAAAGGATGGATCTTCTCTTCCCCGAGCTGGAGATGTAAAAGCTGAGGGTGAAGGGCTTTACCCTCCTCGGTTCGTGGAGCAAAGAGGCGAGCTCATCACCCGCGAGGGAGAAGAAGAGGGCGTGGAGCCTGTCGGGGGTTAGCTCCTGCGCGGGAACGGGCTCTTCGGGGATCAGGGTCAGTCCCAGCTTAACGGGCATGGCTCAGACCATCATCTCCTCTACGAAGCCTATGTGGTGCTTTCCTTCCTTGAACTCCTTTGTCTTCAGGACCCTTCTGTGAAACTCTATGTTCGTCTTAAGACCTTCTCCCGATATCAGGAACTCATCAAGGGCTCGGAGCCCCCTCTGGATAGCCTCATCCCTCGTGCCTCCCCAGACTATGAGCTTCGCTATTAAGGAGTCGTAGTAAGGAGGGATGGTGTAGCCCGGATATATGTGGGTATCAACCCTTACACCCATTCCGCCCGGGAGGACGAGCTCCTCTATCTTTCCGGGAGAGGGGAAGAAGCTGTCGGGGTCTTCGGCGTTTATCCTGAACTCCATGGCGAAGCCATTCTTCCTGACCCTTCCTATCCTCAGCCTCTCGCCCGCCGCTATCCTTATCTGCCACTTGACTATGTCAACGCCCGTCACCATCTCGGTCACGGGGTGTTCAACCTGAACCCTTCCGTTCATCTCCATGAAGTAGAAGTTCCCATCCTCGTCCATCAGGAACTCAACCGTCCCCGCACCCTCGTAGCCTATCTCCCTGCAGAGCTCCGCAACAGCCTCCCCAATCTCCTTCCTCTTCTTATCATCAACCGATAGGCTCGGAGCCTCCTCTATTAGCTTCTGGTGTCTCCTCTGGATTGAGCACTCCCTCTCACCGAGGACGCTCACGTTGCCGTAGGCATCGGCAAGAACCTGAAACTCAATGTGCTTCGGGTTTATTATGAACTTCTCCACATAGACCCTTCCGTCTCCAAAGGAGAGCTCAGCCTCCTGAACAGCGACGGGGAACTTCTCCCTCAGCTCCTTCTCGTTGAAGACTATCCTTATTCCCCTTCCTCCCCCTCCTGTGGAGGCTTTGAGGACGACGGGGTAGCCTATCTTGCCCGCTATCTCTATAGCTTTCTCAAGGTCAGTGGCTCCGTTGCTCCCCGGAACGAGGGGTATCCCGACCCTTCCTGCTATCTCCTTTGTCTTTATCTTGTCCCCTATGAGCTCAAGGGTCATGGGCTGGGGTCCTATGAACTTTACACCGCTCTTGGAGACTATCTCCGCAAACTTGGGGTTTTCAGCCAGGAAGCCGTAGCCCGGATATACCGCATCCGCTCCCGAGACTTCAACCGCTGACATTATCCTCGGTATGTCAAGGTAGCTCTTTGCGGGTTCGGGGGGACCTATGCATACAGCCTCATCTGCGAGCCTGACGTGAAGGGAGTCCCTGTCCGCCTCGGAGTAAACCGCAACAGTCCTTACCCCGAGCTCCCTGCAGGCTCTTATAGCCCTGAGGGCTATCTCTCCCCTGTTTGCTATCAGAACCTTTTTGAACATCTAAGAGACTATCTTACCAGAAGAGACGGTGCTCAAAACACTCTCCACTATGAGCTCAACCTCTTCCTCACTAAGGTAGGGGTGGACTGGTATTGAGAAGACCTCCCTCCTGAAGCTCTCCGCCTTGGGTGTGGGGAGGTGCTCGGAGTTCCTGAGCTCGTGAAGGAGGTAGTCGTAGTAAACCCTGGCATCAATGCCTCTTGATTTCAGCTCCTCAACTATCCTGTCCCTCTCGGGATGGGTGAGGGTGTAGAGATGATAAACGTGGTAGCTCTCCTCCCTCTCTGAGGGGACTCCGAAGTGTTTGGAGAAGGCTCGGGTGTACCTATGGGCTATCTCCCTCCTTCTTTCATTCCTTTGGGGCAGGTTCCTGAGCTGAATGCTCCCTATCGCAGCCTGAAACTCGGTTATCCTGATGTTAAAGGCGGGGTGGTCTCCGAAGTCAATCCACTTCCTTATACTCTTGGCTATCTTCTCATCGTCCGTTGTCAGAGCTCCACCCTCTCCCATGGGCACGTTCTTTGAGGCGTAGAAGCTGAAAGCTCCTATATGACCCCAGGAGCCTGCTCTCTTGCCCTTCAGACTTGCACCGTGAGCCTGAGCCGCATCCTCCACAACGTAGAACCCGTATTTCTCCGAAAGCTCCATTATGCCTTCCATGTCAGCCATACCGCCGTAGAGGTGAACGGGGATAACTACCTTTGCTCCGTACTTCTTGACCGCATCCTCAAGCTGGTTTAGGTCAAGGGTGAAGTAGTCGTCCACATCAACCACCACGGGCTCCCCACCGGCGAGGTAAACGGCGTCAATGGTAGCCATAAAGCTCATGGCGGGAACTATCACCCTCTCTCCCCTATCAACACCGAGGGCTTTGAGGGCTATGAAGAGGGCAACGGTTCCCGAGCACACAGTAAAGCAGTGCTCAACACCCACAAAGCGGGCGAACTCCTCCTGAAAGTTCTTTGTCCACTTTCCCCTCGTTATCTGGTGGCTTTCAATTATCTCTACAACAGCCCTCTTCTCTTCCTCAGAAAAGACCGGTTCAACAATCCTTATCATGGCTTTGAGGAGTGTATTATATCACCCGCCTTCTCTCCACCTGTATCTAAAACATAGTTATATACCCAATCTTTGATTACCATATTTCCATGAAGTTCTTTGAGAAGCTCGTTGGAAGGAAAGAGGAGAGAACGGTAAGGGAGAGCTACGAGTTCGGTGAGCTCAAACTCTATCTAACCGATGGTCTGGAAAGGGACGAGGATGCGAAGATAGAGGAGTACTGGATAGAGGCTATAGACTCAAGCGACGATGGCTACTGGACTCTTGTAGGCAGAAGGTACGGGGTCTTTCAGCTCTACGACTGGACAGGCAAGCTCCACCGCCTTCCAGCCAGACCCCCATCCCAGTCGGTTACGGACATAGTCTTCAGCGGAAAGTATCTGGGAATAGTTGCTTCTCCTTACCTTGCGATATACTACCTGAACGACCCCAAGGACCCCTCAACATGGAAGACGGTCAGGATATCTCAGGAAGGCTTGAGACCCACTGGAGGACTTGATATAAGGGAGGGCACCCTCGCCTTCGGTGTTGTGGGTGAGAAGATATACACCATTGACCTCAGCGGGGACCTGTCTCAGGAGACGGTTGACTTCAAGAGCACCTTCATATACAGGGACGCCCAGATAGGGGACCTTCGCTCTCTCAAGATACTCCCGAGCGGTAAGCTCGCCCTCGGTGGAACTCAGGGAACAGCCCTCTACAGCATAGGGGGGAATCTCCTCAAGAGGTTTGACTGGAGCCCCGGACGCGCCCTCATTTCCTTTGAAGAAAAGCTCCTGCTGGCTGACTCTTCGGAGGGAAAGCTGATAATCTACAATACGAGCCTTGACAACCTTGAAGCTGAGCTTGAGCTACCCCACGACGTCTCAACCCTCGCCATCTCCCCCGACGGAAGGTATCTCTTCAGCGCTGATGCAGAAGAGAACAGGCTTGGTATATACGACCTTTCCGGCAGGGAGTTTTTGGGTTTCCTTGAGGGTTATGGCTACAGCGTGGTTGACGTCTCCCCGGATGGGAGCCTCTACACCTCAAGGTATGAGGACAGAGAGGGGAGCAGGTTCTACTACCTTGAGAAGCTTGAAACAAACCTGATAGACTTCATCTACCCAGCCCAGAGGCAGAAGCAGATAATCAAGAATGCCCAAAAGCTCTACAGGGACTTCCTGAAGAAGCTCAAGGCGGTGAGCAGCGAAGAGGAGCTCGGCTCCATAAAGGAGTTCGGTGAGCTAAGCCGTATAGACATACCCCTTAAGGAGGTGAGGGAGCTTATAAAGAGCGCAAGGGAGAAGCTTGTGGACAGGTCCTACGAGATATTCATAGACTCCTTAGAGGGAAGGCTCAGGTCTGGAGAGGTGAGCGGTGAGGACTACAGGCTGGTTGAGAGCAGGCTTGAGAGCTCCCAGAACTCCTGGAAGGAGAAGCTTTCAGACCTCAAGGAAAGGATAACGGAGCACTTCCGTAGGGAGCTGGAGAGACACCTTGAGAGGGTGAGGGAAGCTATAGGGAAGACGAGCACAACGGACATAAGGGACCTTGAAGCCCTTGAGGAGGTCAAGCAGGCGAGGGCTTTCATCTCAAAGCTCCCCAGAGAGATGTACAACCAGTCCCTTGAGAAGCTCGTCCGCACCCTGCAGGAGAAGATAATAGAGGACAGGCTGAGAACCTTTTCCATAGCCATATCAGAAAAGGAGGTCAGGTTTGGGAGAGAGTCCTTCCCCCGCTTTGAGGCTGAGCCCGTCAGGCTGAAGTGGAGGCTCAAGGTAGAGGACAAGATACTTCAGGAGGGCAAGGTCTTCGGAAAGCTCGCCTTTGAGAGGGAAGACGGCATCCTTGTTGAGCCCAAGAGGTACAATAACGTCCTGACTCAGGAGGAGCTCAAGCACTTCCCCGGATGGGTCGGGAGGTACCTGAAGCACCTGAACGGTCTCTGTTCAATCCAGGAGCCCCGCATACCGGAGTTCGTTTCCTACGAAGAGACCCCCTGGTTCGTCCAGAACCTTGAGAGGTTCACTTCCCTCGTGAAGGAACAGCTTGAGTACGAGGAGGGAATCCTGATCCTTGAGGGTGACGCAGGTGTTGGAAAGAACTTCCTCGTTGAGGTCTTCTCAGCCCTTACCAACAGACCCCTCTTCATAGTCCCCTGCAACTCAAAGATGGAGAAGGAGGACATAACCTTCGTCTATGAGTTTGACCCCAAGAGGGGAACGAGGAGGGTCTATTCAGACCTCGTCAAGGCTCTGAGAACGCCTGGTGCGGTCATATACCTTGATGAGATAAACACACTCCCCCCTTCCCTCGTGAAGATATTCAACCCTCTCTTTGACTACAGGAGATACCTCGTTCTCTCTTACGGAGAGGTTGTCAAAGCGAGACAGGACGTCATCCTCGTGGGCGGTATGAACCCTCAGAACTACCTCGGCGTGTCCGAACTTCCGCAGGATATAAAGTCAAGGGCAGACGTGATGTTCGTTGATTACCCGCCCTTCCAGGACGAGAGGGGCTTCTACTACCCCGACGAGGCGATAATCCTCAAGGACTACCTGGAGGAGGTAGCCCCCCTCAACAAGGAGGACTTCACATACCTGTGGTATCTGGTGGTGAACGACATCCACACGGAGAGAGGGCAGGAGCTGAAAACGCCCGAAAGGGAGAGGGAGATCATGCTTCTCTTTGAACTCCTGAAGATAGCCAACGAGATAAGGAAGGCTTACAGAGCATATCAGACCCAGCAGTCGGAGGAGCCCGTTGAGTTCGTATTCTCAATAAGGGATACGATAAGGTGTGCCAGAAGGCTCAAGAGGTACGGGGATGCTAAGAAGGCTGTCGTGGAGAGCATAATACCCAAGATAAGCTCTCCCCTTGAGAAGGAGATAGTAAGGAGCATAATAGAGAGAGTGTAAGTAGAATTATCCTGTGGAAGCTTTTGTAATCTGGGGAAGGAACCCTATACTTGAGGCTCTTCGCTCTGGAAGGGAGATTGAGAAGATATATATAGCCCACGACTCACACCCACCCAGGGAGCTCGCAAGGCTCGCCAAGGAGAGGAGCGTCAAGCTCCAGAGGGTATCAAGGCAGAAGGTTGAGGAGCTTGCTGGAACGAAGAAGACCCAGGGGGTTGTGGCACTGCTGAGCCCTGTTAAGTACTCAGCTCCGCAGGAGCTCTTTTCGGAGACGATTAAAGAAAACTCCTTTCTCTTAGCCATAGACCACATAACCGACCCCCAGAACGTGGGCAACCTGATAAGAACCTGTGAGGTTCTAGGCGGGACTGGAGTTCTCATCACCAAGGAGAGGACCGCACCCATAAATCAGACCGTTGTGAAGGCATCCTCGGGCGCCATCTTCCATCTGATAGTCTCTAAGGTGACAAACCTCTCCAGGGCGCTGAAGGAGTTCAAGGATATGGGAGGCTGGGTCTTCTCCGTTGAGAAGGGAGGAAGAGACATAAGGGAGCTGGAGATAGTCCTTCCCTGCGCACTCGTTCTCGGCTCAGAGGATAGGGGGGTTTCCCGCTCTGTGCTTGAGCTCTCGGATGAGGTTCTGACCATACCCATGAAGGGGAAGACCACCTCTCTGAACGTAGGCTCAGCTGGTGCGATAGCCATGTGGGAGGCTGTGCGGAAGGTCCTCTAAGGTGCAAAAGTGAGAAGGATTTATTCCCGAATTAATTTTACAAATTAATTTACCACCCATTATGTTAACATTCTGGGACTTAGCGGGACATAGCGGGATTTTTCGGGACATTGTGAGGCAAGGATTATAAGAAATTTCTTATATGGTCTCTTTTGAGGCGGTAAATTTTTTGTAACAAAAGTGGTAATTTTTTTTGTAAAAGTTTAACACTTCTCAATTAGGGAGTGTTTTCATTTCCTCACCCACTCCCACAGTTTTCTGTTCTCTTCTTCGCTGACCGTGTCCA
>NZ_JBWONM010000077.1:0-4339 GCF_056450045.1 Hydrogenivirga sp. | reverse complement strand
TCCCTATCTTTATCGGGGCTATCAGGAGAGAGTTGCTCCCTATGAAAGCTCCCTTACCTATATAGGTTTTGTGCTTCTGCCTGCCGTCGTAGTTTGCGGTTACAACTCCAGCTCCTATGTTCACGTCGTCCTCAAGGGTGGCGTCGCCTATGTAGGCGAGGTGCTTAGCCCTAACACTCTCGCCGAGGGTACTTTTCTTGACCTCAACAAAGTTGCCAACGTGACTCCCACTCCCTATGCGGGAGCCATCCCTGATGTGGGCGTGGGGTCCTACCCTTGCCTCCCTCTCAACCACGCTGTCCCTTATCACGGAATAGGGTCCGATCAGTGCTGACTCTCCCACCTCGGAGTTCTCAATTACAGCCCCCGTTTCTATGACGGCGTTCCTGCCGATCTTTGTCTTTCCCCTGAGGTGCACGTTGGGAAATATCTCAACGTTCCGCTCCAAGCTCACATCGGGCTCTACCCACACGGTCTCGGGTATGTGGAAAGTTACCCCTCTCTGCGCCCAGTACTTTATGAGCTTGAGTCTGAGTATGTTCTCCGCAAAGCTCAGCTCCCAGCGGGTGTTCACTCCCACTATCTCCGTGGGGTCTGAAGCCATGAAGCTCCTCACCTCGTATCCCTTTGCCGTCATGTAGCCTATAACATCGGTAAGGTAGAGCTCCCCCGTCTTCTCACTCGGCTTTATCTTGAAGAGTGCCTCTAAGAGGTAGGGTATGTAGAGGATATATACACCCCCGTTTACCTCCCTTATGTTCCTCTCCTGGGGGGAGGCATCCTTTTCCTCAACTATCTTTATTATCCTGTCAGTTCCTTCCTCCTTGATGATTCTGCCGTAACCCGTAGGGTCCTGAAGAACCGAGGTAAGAACAACTCCCCCGAGCTTTATCTTCTCATACTCCTCAACCATGAAGAGAAACCTCTGCATGTTCTTAAGGGTCTCGGAGCTCACGAGGGGGGAGTCGCCGTTTATTATCAGGAGGTAGTCATCGTCGTTCCTCCACCAGTCAACCGATGCCAGCACCGCATCCGCGGTCCCGCCTTTGGGGTTTTCCTGAAGGAAGTAGGCATAATCTTCCCCAATGGTCTCCTTTACCTCCTGCGCTCCGTGACCGACCACTAGGGCTATGTCCTCTATACATCCTCCCTTAACGGCACTCAGGACGTACCAAAGCATCGGCTTGCCGAGTATGGTATGGAGAACCTTCGGCTTTTCACTTCTGAATCTCGTTCCAAGTCCTGCCGCAAGAACAACCGCTTTCATCCTTTACCTCTTTGAGTTTTACTTCTCCGCTTTAGTTGCCCCTCTTTTTTCCTCCTCTATGGAGGAGCGTATTGTCCATAAGAGGTACGCTACAGAACCAATCATAAACAACAAACCGACAGCAATAAGAACTTCTTTAATTCCCATCTTCTTCCTCCAGTTTTTTGATAAGACCCATGATGGAAAAATGCAAGGCTAAGATACCTGCAACCATCATAGGAAGTAAAAACAGTCCACCGAAAAATAGAATAAGTTTGAATCCTTCAAGCTTTCCCAAAGTCAACCCAGACAGACCACCGACAAGTGCAAGGAAACCAGTAAACAACCAGCCTATCAACTTCTCATAATAGGCTTTGCGTTCTTTAATTCCATCTCCCTTCATCCTTTACCCCTTAGCATCCCTCGCTACGCCTCTCTTTGAGCTGAGTATAAAGTCTATCAGAAGCTCTATGTCCTCGTTGTCCTTGAACTCCCTCCTGAGCTCCTCTATCGCCTCCTTCTTTAGGATGTTGCTTCTGAAGAGGAGTCTGTAAGCTTTCTTTATAGCCGCTATCCTTTCCTTTGAAAAACCCCTCCTCTCAAGCCCGACGGTGTTAACACCGTAAAGCTGAGCGTGCTGTCCTGAAGCTCTTGTGAAGGGAGGAATATCTAAGGAAACACCCGTAAGACCTCCCACCATAGCGTAGGGTCCTATCCTCGCCCACTGATGGACGGCGGAGAGACCTCCTATGAATGAATATTCCCCCACCTCCACGTGCCCTCCGAGGGTAGCACAGTTCGCCATTATCACGCCCTTTCCTACAACGCAGTCGTGGGCTACGTGGGAGTACGCCATGAGCATAACCTCGTCCCCTATCACCGTCTTCATCTTGTCCAGCTTAGTCCCCCGGTGGATGGTGACGTACTCCCTTATCAGAACCCGGTTTCCTATCAGGACCTCGCTCTCCTCTCCCTCGTACCGGAGGTGCTGGGGCTCCTCTCCTATAACCGCTCCGTCGTATATCCTGCAGTCCTCTCCTATCTTGACCCTGCCCTTTATCGTGACCCTGTTTCCGATCTTTGTTCCCCTTCCTATCTCAACATCTCCCTCTATGACGCAGAAGGCTCCGATCTCAACATCCTCAGCCAGCTTAACCCCTTTGCCAACTACGGCACTCGGATGTATTCTCATTTTTCCTCCTTTAAAAGCTTCCTGAGCGTGTTTAGGGCTACCTGAGTGGAGAGGAACCTGTTTGGGTTTCTCCCCATCCCAAAGACCCTGACCTCTACAACCTCAGCGTCCTTACAGAAGACGCCTATGTAGGTAAGCCCTTCGGGCTTGTTCTCAGAACCTCCCGGACCGGCAATGCCGGTTATGGCGACCCCACAGTCCGTTCCAAACCTCTCTCTCAGACCCGAAAGCATCTCTCTGCAGGTCTCTTCCGATACAGCACCGAAGCGTGAGAGGGTCTCCTCTTTGACACCGAGGAGCTTTCGCTTTAGCTCGTTAGAGTAAACCACAACTCCCCCTATGAAGTAATCGGAGCTCCCGGGCACGTTGACTATCCTCGCCGAGAGGAGCCCGGCGCTGCAGCTCTCCGCTGTGCTGAGGGTAAGCCCTTTATCTCTAAGCAGTCTGCCGACAACCTCCTCCAGGCTCTCCCCGGTTGAGTAAACGAAGTCACCGAGCTCCTCCTTTGCCCTCTCCCAGTCCTCCCTTTTTTGAAAGAGAAGATCAACACCCGCAAGGGTCCTCTCAACCTTAAAATCAAGTCCCCTCAGCTTTACCTCAACCTCCTCCAAGGAGAGCTCGGCTGTCCTCAGGATGTAGGGAGCCGGTCTCCTTTCAGCCTCGTAAAGACAAACCTCACAGTCCATTTTAAAGGAGTATTATATACCTATGGATTTTGAGCCTCAGAGGTACCCGAGACCACCGCAGGTTCCAAAGAGCCTGATAGGTGCCGGCGTAGTCATCGCAGTTCTCGTGCTCCTTCTGCTTCTGTCCAATCCCTTCGTGGTTATTCCGAGCGGATACGTGGGTGTAAAGCTCACGCTGGGAAAGGCGAGCCCTGAGGAGCTCAAACCGGGGCTCCATCTGGTAGTACCCCTGCTCCAGAGGGTTGAGAAGATGTCGGTCAGAACCCACAGCTACGACCTGACGGGAGCGAACTCAATAAATGCCCTGTCCAAGGACGGGCTGACGATAAATGTGGAGCTCACCACCCTTTACAAGATAATGCCCGATAAAGCGGCGGAGATATACATTGAGTACGGGCTTCTCTATGAGGACAGGATAATAAAGCCGGTGATAAGGTCTGCGGTGAGGGATGTTATAGCAACCCTTGACAGCGCTCAGGTCTATCAGGAAAGGTCTTTAATACAGCAGAGGATAGCTGACCAGGTAAGGAAGGAGCTTGAGAAGAGGTTCATACTCCTTGATGAGATACTCATAAGGGACATAAAGCTCCCCAGAAAGGTGGTTGAGGCAATAGAGCAGAAGAGGAGGGCACTTGAGGAAGCTCAGAGGATGAAGTTCCTCGTTGAAAAGGAGAAGCTTGAAGCTGAGAGGAAGAAGATTGAGGCGAGGGGAATAGCGGAGGCGAACAGGATAATAGCCGGCTCCTTGACCAAGGAGTATCTGATGTGGAAGTTCCTTGAGAACATCAAGGCTTATGCGGAGAGTGGAAACAACACGATAATACTCATACCTTACGACACCAACATGACACCGATAATCCAGCTTCCTCAGCCAAAGAGGAAGTGAGCTCTTAAAATCTGCCTATATTAATACTTTTGGAATGAAGGACAGGATAGTTGTCATCGGTGGTGGGCTTGCGGGTTGTGAGGCTGCCTGGAGGCTGGCTCAGTCTGGCTTCAAGGTTGTGCTCTACGAAATGCGCCCCCAGAGGATGACCCCAGCCCACAGGACCGACAAGCTCGCAGAGCTCGTTTGCAGCAACACTCTTGGCGGAACGGAGCTTACAACGGGTGCCGGACTTCTGAAGGCTGAGATGAGCCTGCTCGGTTCCCTCGTGGTGGAGGCTGCAAAAGAGTCACGGGTTCCCGCTGGAGGGGCTCTGGGCGTGGACAGGA
>NZ_JBWONM010000076.1:0-11050 GCF_056450045.1 Hydrogenivirga sp. | reverse complement strand
TCCGATATATCAAAGGCTTCAACCTTAAACCCCTTCTTGGCTAAGAAGAGTGCGTTTTCACCAGTTCCGCAGGCTATCTCAAGGGCTTTTCCCTTGGGAGCAAGGTGGTAAAACCTCACAAGGGTGGAGTGGAGAGCGGACCTCCTCCCCTCCCTGTACTTGGCGTTCCATTTATCCCTCGGGTCAATCACCTTTGAACTCGCAGGTCTCGGGGTCAATGGTTGAGTAAAGAGGCATGACCTTTCCTTCTGGAGTTGAGTCTTCAAAGTCCCTCTCAACCCCGAGCTCCTCTATGCAGTTCACGAGGTCGTGGTAGAACTCAGCTACCTTCACAAGCCCTGTCTCCTTACCCACCTCATTGAAGAGCCTTATCTTGTCAGTAGCCTTCCCCTTACCCCTTTCCACTATAGCTCCGGCATGACCGAAGGACACGCCCTCCAAACTCTCCTGAAATCTACCTGCAACGAAGGCTGCAACTGGGATGTTCCACTTCCCCTCTTTGTAAAGTCTGAGGATAGTCTCTGCAGCCTGCTCTTCGTAAGTACCGCCTACCTCTCCCTGTATTATGACCCCCTTGACGTTGGGGTCATCCTTTATCTCCTCAAGGACATCGGCGAAGGTCGTGCAGGATATTATGTCTCCACCGAGGGCTAAAGCCATGTAAACACCCCATCCCCTTCTCATAAACATCTCTGCAGTAGTCGTTGTCAGTCCGCCCGATTTGGACAGGATAACAAGACCTCCGTCCCTGTAAGCTATGGATGGGTTCTTGCCTCCTATGGCTCCTATCCTTGCTGGTATCCTCGGAACTATACAGCCCAAGGAAGTTGGACCTACTATCGTTACCCACCTTTCCCTCGCATAGTGGTAGAAATAGACTGTATCCCTTATGGGAACATGCTCGGTGATTATGTATATGACCTTTATCCCCGCGTCAACGAGCTCTATTACTGCATCCTTTACCGATGCAGGCGGAACGTATATAAGCCCGGTGTTGACATCCCTTCCCTCGGGGGAGCTCAGAGCCTCCTTAACGGTGTTGAATACGGGAACACCAGCAACCTCCTGTCCTCCCTTACCCGGTGTTACACCGACCTTTATGGTGCCCGGGTAAAGAGCTTCGGTCTCCGCTACAACCTGAGAGGCTTCCCTTCCCGTTATACCTATCACTATAACCCTAGTTCTGTCGTTCAGATACTTCGTTCCTACACTCCAGCTTCTTTCCATTCCCGTCCTCCTGTGGATTAAAACGATATTTTATTTTACCCTAAGATTCCCTCAGCCTGTAGATCAGACGCCCGCCAAAGAGCAGTGTAAGGAATATGAGATTCACCCACAGAAGGAAGACAACCACCGCGCTTAAAGAGCCGTAAAGAAGGCTCCCCTTGAAGAGGTTGGCTATGTACCAGGTGAAGCCAAACTGGATGGAGAACATTATCAGAGATACAAAGAAGGATACCAGCATGAGCTTGAGCAAGCCAATTCCCTCTTTCAGAAAGCTAACGTAAACGAGGAAGAGGATCAAGGTCATGGGGATTATGGAAGAGGCATCAACGAGGAGAGAATAGGTCTTAGGAACGACGAGCTTTATGTATATGCTCAGGAAGAAGTAAGCGGATATAACTATCACGACCGCTAAGAGGAATACGGGCATGAAGAGCCAGTAGAAAATTTCCCTCTTCTCTCCCATCCTTCCTTCAGAAACGAAGGATAGGGCGCGTCCAACGTACTTTATAAAGCCTACCGAGAAGAAGTAGGATATCCCCAGAGCTATGAAGGATGTCTCTTTGCTCCTTCTCTGAACCTCCAGTATCTCATGGATGACCCGGTTTGTGTACTGGGGAAAGAGCTTATCAACAGCCCTTTCAAGCTCAACCATATCCACCATGGGAAGAAAGCTCAGAATGTTGAGGAGCACAACCGTAAGGGGAGCCATTGAGAGCATGAAGTGGTAGGTAAGCGCCCCCGAGTGATAGGTGTAGCTCTCCTTAAAGAGGTCAATCAGGCTAAGGAAAAGGGAGCTGAGGAAGCTTCTAAGGGTATTCATCTATGGTGTACTCCACAAGCTCACCACTGTAGCTCTCAAATATGAAGCTGTTTCCCTTCCTCTCCACTATGTAGTCGGGAGATATAGGAACCTTCCCCTTCCCTCCGGGCAGGTCAACGGCGTAGGTTGGTATTCCCATACCCGATATTTTACCTCTCAGGTAGCGCATTATCTCAATCCCCCTGTCAAGGCTCGTCCTGAAGTGAACAGCTCCCTTTATTGGGTCGCAGTGGAAGAGGTATTGGGGCTTTACCTTTATCCTCAAGAGAGCTCTCATAAGCTCAAGCATCACCTCCGGTTCATCGTTCACTCCCTTGAGCAGGACGGTCTGGTTATTGACGGGTATCCCCCTCCTCAGGACCCTGTCAACCGCCTCCTCTGACAGCTCCGTTATCTCCTTCGGGTGGTTGAAGTGGGTGTTTATCCAGATAGGGGAGTACTTCTCAAGGATGTCAAGAAGCCCATCATCAAAGAACCTCTGGGGTGCGAGAACAGGAAGGCGTGTGCCAAAGCGAACTATCTCTACGTGCTTTATCTTTCTCAGCTCTCTCAGTATGTACTCAATCTTATCCTCTCCAAGGCTCAGCGGTTCACCACCAGATATGAGGACGTCCCTAACCTCCTCGTGCCTCCTTATATAGTCCAGCATCCTGTCTATCTCTTCCTTAGTTCTCGCCCTCTCTCCCTCGGAGAATATCCTCTTTCGCATGCAGTGCCTGCAGTAAACGGCACAGAAGGTCGTGACCGTCATGAGAACCCTGTCGGGATACCTGTGGGTCAGACCGGGTATATCACCCTCCTCCCTGAGGGCATCTGGTTCCCCCCTCCTCTGAACACCTTCATCAACCTCAACCTTTCTGGGAACAGCCTGAAGCCTGATTGGGTCCTGAGGGTCTTCTGGGTCCATGAGGGACAGGTAGTAAGGGGTTATGGCTAAAGGGTAAAGCCCCTTCGTTAGCCTTATGCCCTCCTCCTCTTCGGGTGTCAGCTTCAGGTATTTTCTTAGCTCCTCAATATCTCTTATCCTGTTCTGAATCTGCCATCTGTAACTTCTCCACAGGTGGGTTGGCACGTTAGAGAACATGGGGAAATTTTAATTTAAAAGAGAGGGGGCGGTTTTACCAACCCCCCTGTACTGCCGAAGCTCCCCTCCCGCTTCGTTTCTAAAATAAAACAGCGTTTTATAAAATTCATAGGCTCATTTTTGAAGTTTTTTATGATTTAAGTCATAAAAATGGTGCCAGCCCCTCGTCTCTCCTAAACGCCTATAATAATAGAACGATGGAAATTCAGCTCATCATCGTCCTTCTAATAGCCTTCGTGGTTCTCGGTCCTGAGAGGATGATGGACCTCGCTGTAAAGCTCGGCGAATCCCTCAGAAAGGTCAGGGAGATGTGGGACGAGGTGAGGATGCAGGCTTACATGGAGGAGATAAACAAGAAGGTTCTGGAGGAGGAAAGCGAGGGTGGTGAGCTGGATGAGAGGACGGAGGATGAAACCGTGGAGGTTGATGAGCCTCTGCCTGATATAGAGCTTGAAGAGTATGAGGATATTGAGGAAGAAAAGGAGGAACACAGGGAAGATGAACATGGACAGCGAGCAGCTTCCGACGATGCCCCTCACGGAACATCTGAGGGAGCTCAGAACAAGACTGATTAGGTCAATAATAGCCTTTCTGATAGCAGCCGCAGGCTCCTTCTACTTCGCAAGGCACGTCTTTGAGTTTCTGAAGGAGCCCGTTATAAGGTCTTACCCCGAGGTTGAGCTTATAACCCTCTCACCCACAGAGCCCCTCTTTATACTCATAAAGATATCCCTAACCGTAGGTCTGATAATTGCCTCCCCTGTGATACTCTTTGAGATATGGAGGTTCGTTGAGCCAGCCCTCTATCCCAACGAGAAAAAGCTCTTCGTTCCCCTGCTCCTATCTTCCGTGATTCTCTTCGTTATGGGTGGGGTCTTTGCCTATATTCTCGTCCTCCCGATGGCTTTGAAGTTCCTCCTCGGGCTCGGCTTTTCTCAGCTTGCCGCCACACCCTATCTCTCCGTAAACCTCTATGTGAGCTTCGTTCTTAAAATGCTGATAGCCTTCGGCATAGCCTTTGAGATGCCCATATTCCTCTACATGCTCCAGAGGGCTGGTATAGTCAGCGAGCGTCAGCTGAAGAAATTCAGAAGATACTTCATAGTAGTTGCCTTCCTGCTGGGTGCCCTTATTGCTCCCGATGTGGCGACCCAGGTGCTTATGGCTATCCCCCTTCTCGTTCTTTACGAGATATCAATACTCTTAGGTAAAACGATAAGGAAGAAAGAAAGCAGGCTTCCTGAAAAGCTTGAGGAGGAAAGATGAGGTACAAGGAGTTTAGAGATGAGAGGCTTTCGGAGATAGGCATAGGTACCTATCTGGGAGAGCTGGACGAGGAGACGGACAGAAGGTACTACGAGACCATAAAGCTCGGCATAGAGCTGGGTGTAAACGTTGTGGATACCGCTATCAACTACAGATACATGAAGAGCGAGAGGGTTATCGGCAGGGTTGCTCAGGATGTGGGCAGGGAGAGGCTCTTTATATCCACAAAGGGAGGTTACTTGCCCTTTGATGCGGATTCGGGAGAGGACCCAAAGGTGTTCTTTGAGGAGAACTTTCTAAAGAGGGGAATTATAGACCCTCAGGAGATGACCCCTCAGGGGCACTACCTTGGTGGAAAGTTCATAGACTGGTGCTTTGAGAAGAGCCTTGAGAATATGAAGACCGACTACATAGACCTCTACTTCATTCACAACCCCGAGGAGCAGCTTCTCTTTACCGAGAGGGATAAATTCCTGGAAAAGCTCGCCGAATGCTTTGTGGTTCTTGAGGGTAAGGTGAAGGAGGGAAAGCTCAAGTACTACGGGTTGGCTACCTGGCATGGCTTCCGCATCCCAAAGGGGGCGAGGCAGTACCTTGACCTTGTCCAGATATACAGGCTTGCGGAAGAGGTAGGTGGAGAGGAACATCACTTCAGGTTCATACAGCTCCCCTACAACTTGGGTATGCATGAGGCTTTCTCCTTGAAAAATCAGGAGTTGGAAGGCAGACAGCTCTCAACCTTAGAGGCGTGCAAGGAGCTGGGGATTTACGTTTACACGAGCGCATCCCTCTATCAGGGCAATGTGATAGGAAGGGTTCCTGAAGCTCTCAAGGAGCGCTTCGGAATTGATAGGGATGTTCTCGTCGCCCTTCAGTTTGTCAGGAGCACCCCCGGCGTTGGCACAGCGCTCGTTGGCATGAGCAGACCCCAGCATCTGAAAGAAAACCTGGAAATTGAAAAGCTTGAGCCGCTGAGCGAAGAAGAATTTTTATCGCTCTTTAAATGACTTCAAGCTGAGGAAGTAAGTACCTGATAGGTAAGTTTCTTTAAGTTTTCATTAACTTCTCCCCTGAAGGAGAATATTCAGGACGATGGAGGGAGTAACTATAAAGAGCTTTCTCGCTCAGATAGAACAGCTTGACAGGTCCCTCCTGACGCTCCTGAGCAGGTTCAGGCTTGAGGAGAGGGGAAGGAAGCTTTACCTGTTTACCGAAGACCCGGCGCTGAAGGCTGAGCTGGAGGGTGTTTTAGCCCGGCTGTCCCCAAACGGGCTCTTTTCGGGTGTCGTTGTTGAGCTTGAGAGCCAAGAAGGGGAGATAAGGCAAGAAAGGAGGTCGGAGGGGCTCAGCGCCAAGTACTCCTTTGAGAACTTCGTCGTGGGGGAGGGCAACAGGCTGGCATACGAGGTCTCTTTGGAGGTAGCGGACAACCCCGGGAAGGTCTATAACCCCCTCTTCCTCTACGGAGGCGTCGGTCTTGGGAAGACCCATCTCCTGCAGGCTATAGGGAACAGGTGTGCCTCCAGAGGGATGAGGGTGGTTTACAAGTCCGCCAACGAATTCTCCGAAGAGATGGTTGAGTTCCTGAAGTCAGGAAGGATAAAGGAGTTCAGGGCAAAGTACCGGGAGGTTGACCTCCTGCTACTTGACGATGTTCAGTTCCTCTCTGGGAAGGAGAGGACTCAGATAGAGTTCTTCAACCTCTTCAACCAGATGTTTCTCAGCGACAGGCAGATAGTTCTCGCCTCCGACAGACACCCGAGAGAGCTCAGGGACGTCTCCGACAGGCTGATAAGCAGGTTTGAGGGTGGGGTTGTGGTTGAGATATGCATGGACGAGATAACTAAGCTTGAGATAATCAAGCGAAAGCTTCAGGAGCTCCGCCTGGAGGTTCAGGACAGGATAGTTGAAGCTCTCATGGAACAGACCGCCGACAACGTTAGGGACATTGAGGGAACAATAAGGGGACTCAAGCTCAGGGGCGTTGAACACCTGAAGAAGAAAAAGGCGGGCAGCAGCGAGCTTGAGAAGATAAAGATATACACAGCCCTTCACTTCGGCGTGAGTGTGGAGGAACTCCTTGGAAACAAGCGCTCAAAGAAGCTGAGCAGGGCAAGGCAGATAGCCTTTTACCTTTGCAGGAAGCTCACCGATGTCTCTCTCATAGAGATAGCGAGGGCTTTCAACCGCAAAGACCACTCAACCGTCATCTACGCTATAAAGAGGATAGAGGAGGACATAAAGAGGGACAGGAAGCTCAACTACATAGTGAGCTTCCTAGAAAAGCATATAGCGGACAGGCTTTAATCCATGTCCTCCTTCTCTATGACCTGGTCCTTTTCAAGCCTCTGCTCTTCTATGTCGTAGAACCTACCCTCAAGCTTCTTCAGTATCTTGGGAAGGGTTGTGTATTCCATCTCCTCTGCAGGCAGTCGGTGGGGTTCAAAGATTCCCTGTCTCCTGAGTATATCAGCCATGTCTTGGGCGGATATACGCGCCTTATCAAAGGCTGGGTCTCTGAAGAGGTCCGTCGGACCAACGAGCTTACCCTCCGACAGCTGAAAGCCGGCGGCTATAACCCTTGGAGGACCATCAAACCTTGAGGGTCTCGCGTCCTCAAAGGAAACGGGCATTAAGGGTCCGTTGTGGGAACCCCTCATCCATCCCTCAACTATCCAGGGCCTTGCAAAGGGCTCCAGTATCTCACCCACCGCAGGGAATCCGCTCTGGGCCCTGACTATCATGACAGGGTCATCCTTTCCAACGTACTGACCTGCCATGAGGGAAAGCCTCTGGGTTGAGGCTGTGGCTGCTATCTCCCCGTCGTAGTTCCTGTAAACGTTCTTGACCACGTACTTTCCTACGGAGCCTATCAGAGCAAGCAGGTCGTAGAGTTCCGCCGGTGTGCTAAGCTTCACAGCTTTTCCAGTGTACACATCAAGAACCTCAAAGGTGTATCCATCGTGCATCTTCGGGTCTATGACGAGCCCCGCTGTGTTCATGGGGTCGGCGAACATCTCGTAGAGGGGAAGGTTCCAGGCGCTCGGTGAGGTTTTGTCCGCAAAGAACACTATGACGGGTTCTGAAGGTCTCTCCTCAAATTCCATCTCCGCCACGCCGGGTCCAAGCCCCTTTATGTTGCCGCTGAAGGCATCGGTCAGAAGGTCCTGCCCTGCACCGTAGAGCTTGAGCTTCTTGGCAACCTCGGTTCCCTCTTCAAAGGCTCTCCAGGCTATACCGTGGACGAGCTCGTTATCAACACCGTGGGTGTGGGTCATAACTATAGCTATATCATCACCGCAGGTCAGTATCCCCGCATCTATAAGGTTTCCCTTCTTTACCTCCTCCTGGACAATCTCCCTGACCTTCTGAACCACTTCGGGATGGGTATCTGAGTGGCCAACATAGCCTCCAATATCAGCCTTGATAACGCTTAAAGTGAGCTTCATAGCCTACCTCCTTATCTCTATGGGTGTTTTCCCCTCTATTATACCCTACCAACCCCTATAATTAAATAACCATGGTTAAGACAAGGTTCGCACCGAGCCCCACGGGTTATCTACACCTGGGAAACGCAAGAACGGCTATATTCAGTTACCTCTTCGCCAGACACAACGGGGGAGGCTTCGTCCTAAGGATAGAGGATACGGACAGGGAGAGGTCAAAGAAGGAGTATGAGGAGGCACTGCTCAAAGACTTGGAGTGGCTGGGTATTGAGTGGGATGAATTCTACCGCCAGTCCGAGAGGATGGAGATATACAGGGAGTACGTTGATAAGCTCCTCGCCAGCGGGCACGCCTACCCCTGCTTCTGCACTCCCGAGGAGCTGGAAAGGGAGAGGGAGGAGGCTAAGAGGCTTGGCGTAGCCTACAGGTACTCGGGCAGGTGCCGTGCCTTGAGTCCTGCCGAGGTTGAGAGCTTCAAGAAGGAGGGGAAGCCCTTTACCATCCGCTTCCGTGTTCCGGACGGTGAGACCGTAGTCTTTGAGGACCTGATAAAGGGACACATAGCGATAAGTGTTGACGACTTTGGAGACTTCGTGATAGTGAGGAGCGACGGGACACCCACCTACAACTTCGTTGTTGTAGTTGACGATGCCCTCATGGGCATAACCCACGTTGTGAGGGGCGAGGACCACATACCAAACACCCCCAAGCAGATACTTATATACAGGGCTCTGGGCTTCAGGGAGCCGAGCTTTGCCCACCTCCCGGTTATACTGGGTGAGGACAGGAGCAAGCTCTCCAAGAGGCACGGAGCTGTATCCGTCATGAACTACAGGCAGGAAGGCTTCCTTCCGGAAGCTCTCTTTAACTACCTCTGTCTCCTCGGCTGGTCTCCCCCCGGCACCGAGAGGGAGATATTCTCTAAGGAAGAGCTCATTGAGCTCTTTGACCTCAAGGACGTGAACTCAGCTCCTGCAGTCTTCAACAGAGAGAAGCTGAGGTGGATGAACGGGGTTTACATAAGGGAGGTTGTGACTTTAGAGAGGCTCTACGAAGCTGCCCTTCCCTTCCTGAGAGATGCAGGTTACGATGTTGAGGACGAGGACTATGTTAAAAGGGTTCTTGAGAGAACGAGGGACGCTTACGATACCTTCACCGAGATGGTTGAGAGACTGAAGCCCTTCTTCCTTGATGAGGTGGATATACCTGAGGAGATGTGGGCTAAGCTTGAGGATATGAGGAGCTATGAGGTCCTGAGCGCCTTTCTGGAAAAGCTTGAGGATAGAGAGCTTGAATCCCCTGAGGATGTCCGTTTCCTTGCCAAGGAGATACAGAAGGAGCTCGGGGTAAAGCCCAAGGAGATATGGCACACCTTGAGGATAGCCATGACGGGTCAGCTTGAGGGTGTCGGGATAGACATCCTGCTCTCAACCCTGCCAAAGGAGAGGATAGTAAAGAGGATTAAAAAGGTTCTTGAGAGGATATCCTGACTTAACAGAAACTTAACCTCCGCCTAACGATACCTTAACCTTCCTCCTCCATCCTAATAGGCAAAATGCAGAGGAGGTTAAGGCATGAAGAAGCTCTTAATTCTCTCAGCCCTCTTTCCGGCTCTTAGCTCAGCAGGTGGAGGAGAGCTTGATAGCCTTATCAGGAAGCTTGAGTCTAAGGGTGTTCTCAGCGGGGAAGATGTTAAGGACATAAAGAAGGCTCCCCACCTGAAGATAAAGCTCAGACTCCAGCCGAGGCTTGACCTGGGAGACATATATGAAGAAGGGGGCTCTTACAAGAGCAAAAGCGACTTTTACATCAGGAGGGCGAGGATTGAGATAAGCAAGAAGTGGAAGAATCTGCCTGCGGGCAAAGCCCTCAAGGTAAACATAACCCTGGAGATGGACAAAGGGGAAAGGGACTACGACTACAAAAAGGCAGATAAGAAACACCATGGCTTTGAGGTAGGTGTTTTATACGCCTATGCGGACTGGAAGATAAAGGACGAGCTGTCCATACTTCTCGGAAAGAAGAAAAAGCCCTACTCACGGGTCTCCCTAACGTCCTCCTCAAGACAGCTCCTTATAGAGAGACCTGTAGCCACCGAGGATGCCAAGAAGTGGTTGGGAGATTACTACGGCAATCAGATAATGCTTCACGGCAAAATAGCTAAAGGCATCTTCAGGTACATGGTTGCTGTCGCAGACGGCTCCACCGTTGAGAAGAAGAACAAGACAAAGGGAGAGTTTGTTAGATCAGACACAAAGGTTGGAAACCTTTACGCGGTGAGGGTTGAGCTATCACCCCCCGGCATGGTGGAGAAGAAGAAGGATGACACCGGCATAGGGGAGAAGAATCGGGGAAACGTTGTGAGCTTGGGTCTGTCTTACGCTCAGAACAGAAACTTTGATGTGGATACGGTAAGCGACAACTCTGAGTCCTACGATGTGAGAAATGAAAAGGCTATCCTCTGGGGAGCGGACATCTTCGGCAGGTTCGGTGCGGGTCCCGGGGTTGTTACAGCTCAGGCAGAGTACATAAAGATGAAGTACGACAAGCTCGGGAAGGAGGAAAGAGGCTGGTATGTTCAGGGTGGTTATCTGATAAGGACACCTATCGGAGGAGTTGAGCCAGCCCTCAGGTATGAGAAGGTAGATTTCCCCAAAAGCACCAAACCCGATGAGAAAGTTCTCACCGCAGGCTTCAATCATTATCTGAAGTCCCATAAAGTTAAGTGGTCCTACAACGTGCTCTTGATAGATAAGGAGGGAGATAAAAAGAGGACTGTCCATCAGCTTCAAGCCCAGCTTTACTTTTAAGTCCGCACCCGGTAAGGCTGCTCTTGGGGGTTCTCGTCCCCCTCTTTTTAAGCCCGACACAGACCTGCTCAGGGGTCTATATCCTTCTCCGCCTCGGGGGAGATGAGCCAGAAGTTCCCGGACTCCTCAATAATTCCCTTAAAGCTCAGAGCTTTGATCGCTTTAGTTACCGCCTCCCTTGAGGAACCAACCCTCGCCGCCAGGTCCCTGTGGGTCATCTTCCTGACCTTGTACCTTCCCTTCTCCATGTTCCCCTTCTCCCTACCTACTTCCAAGAGGAACTTCACTATCCTGCTCTCCACGTTCCTGAAGGCTAAAGCCTCAACCATGTCGTCCGTTCTCCTGAGCCTTGCGACGAGAGCCTTTATGACGTTTATCGCTATGTCCGGGTTTTCCC
>NZ_JBWONM010000075.1:0-4222 GCF_056450045.1 Hydrogenivirga sp. | reverse complement strand
CTTGAAGAGCTTGGAGTTCCAGCCTACAAGATAGCCTCCTTTGAGATAACCGATATACCCCTGATAGAGTACGTGGCTTCAAAGGGAAAGCCAGTGATAATATCTACCGGCATAGCTACCCTTTCTGACATAGAAGAAGCTGTAAATGCTTGCAAGAGGGTCGGCAATGACCAGATAATTCTACTTAAATGCACCTCAGCCTATCCGGCACCTCTTGAAGAGGTTAACCTCAGAACCATACCCAACCTTGCTCAGACCTTTGGCTGTCCCGTAGGACTTTCAGACCACACCTTGGGTATATCAGTCCCAATAGCAGCTGTAGCCTTGGGAGCAAGGGTTATAGAGAAGCACTTTATCCTTTCCAAGGACATTGACTCTCCGGACAGGGAATTTTCTCTCACCCCTGAGGAGTTTTCTCAGATGGTAAAGGCTGTAAGAGAAGTTGAGAAGGCTCTCGGGAAGGTTTCCTACGAGCTAACAGAGAAGATTAAGAAGAGCAGAGAGTTTGCAAGGTCCCTGTTTGTGGTTAAAGACATAAAAGCCGGTGAGGTCTTTACAGAAGAAAACGTAAGGTCTATAAGACCGGGTTATGGACTCCATACGAGGCATCTAAAAGATATCCTTGGTAGAAGAGCCCGAAGAGATATAAAAAAAGGTACACCTCTTAGCTGGGATATGATAGATTGAGTGAAAGCTATGGGGTTAGCGGAAAGGCATCTTCCTCACTATACGGTCGGGGACTACATGAAATGGGAAGGGGATTGGGAGCTCATTGAGGGAATCCCCTTTGCCATGGCACCATCTCCTCTCGGAATTCACCAAGCTGTGGCTATGGAGATGGGAAGGCAGATCGCAAATCAGCTGGAGAACTGCAAACATCCCTGCTTTGTTTATCCTGAGCTTGATTGGATAATTTCGGAAGATACTGTTGTAAGACCCGACCTGTTAGTTATATGTAAAAAGATAAAGGAGTTCGTGAGAGAAACCCCCGAAGTTGTTATAGAAGTGGTATCTGCGAGCACAGCCCAAAAGGATGAGCACCTCAAGTTTGAGCTGTACCAGAGAGAGAAGGTCCCCTACTACATAATGGTGTATCCAGAATTTAAGAAGGTCAGGGTCTTTGCCCTTGAAAACAACAGCTTTACCAAGGTATTTGACTCAGACGAAGGGAATTTTGAGGTAAAGCTAAAAAACGGGTGCAGATTCCTGATAGATATAAACAGGCTCTGGTCTGCAATGTAGAATATTCACCATGGAACTCCTCTTTGAGCTGTCAAGGAAGGGAAGGAAAGGCTACAGACTGCCGGAGCTTGATGTCCGCCGTGTCCAGCCAGAAGAGGTGATACCTGAGGAGTACCTGAGGGAGGAGCTCAGGCTACCAGAGGTCTCGGAGCTTGAAGTAGTAAGGCATTTTACTAACCTATCCCAGCTCAACTACGCCATAGACACCACCATGGTCCCCCTTGGCTCCTGCACCATGAAGTACAACCCCCGCATAAACGAGGAGCTTGCCAAGAATGAGAGCTTCCTCGGTGTCCATCCCCTTACTCCCGAAGATTTCATTCAAGGAACGCTTCGCGTTGCTTATGAGTTAAAAGAGCTCCTCAAAGAGCTCGGTGGTTTTGCGGACGTCTCCCTCCAGCCTGCGGCGGGTGCTCAGGGGGAGCTTCTCGGTCTGATACTCATAATGGCTTATCACAGGGACAGGGGGAACACCCAGAAGAGAAAGGTTCTCATACCCGATTCAGCCCACGGGACAAACCCTGCAACCGCTGCAATCTGCGGCTTTGACGTTGTTACCGTAAAGAGCGATGAAAACGGCGAGCTTGACTGGGACGACTTCATGAAGAGGCTCGGAGACGACGTTGCCGCCCTAATGATAACGAACCCAAACACCCTCGGGATATTTGAGAGGAAGATAAAGGAGATGGCTCAGGAGCTTCACAAGAGGGACGCACTGCTCTACATGGACGGAGCCAACTTCAACGCTCTAGTCGGCGTGGCGAGACCTGGAGACTGGGGAGTTGACGTTATGCACTTTAACCTTCACAAGACCTTCTCAACCCCTCACGGGGGAGGTGGTCCGGGTAGCGGTCCAGTAGGGGTCTCTGAAAGGCTGAAGCCCTACATTCCGGCTCCTCAGGTTGAGTTTGACGGGAAGAGGTACTACCTCAACTGGGACATACCAAAGAGCGTAGGCTCTCTCCTTGCCTTCTACGGACACTTCGGGGTCTGGCTCAGAGCTTTAGCTTACCTGCTGAGCTACGGCAGGGAGATTGATAAGGTCTCAAAGTACGCCGTCCTGAACGCAAGGTATCTGAGGCATCTCCTCAAGGGTGTCTTTAAGGACCCTTACTCCCACGTTCCCTGCATGCACGAGTTCGTCCTCTCAGCGGTGAACCTTCTTAAGTACGGCGTTAACGCCATGGACGTTGCAAAGGGACTCCTTGACAGGGGTTTTTACGCACCCACAGTTTACTTCCCCCTCGTGGTTAGGGAGGCTCTGATGATAGAGCCAACGGAGACCGAAAGTCCCGACACCCTCAGAAGGTTCGCCCAGGCTCTAAAAGACATAGTGAGGGAGGCTAAGGAAGACTCTGATAGCCTGAAGTCAGCTCCCAAGAGGACTCCCGTTCGCAGGATAAAGGAGGCGGAAGCTAACAGGAAGCCTATATTGAGATATAGCCATGGGTAAAGCTACCGAAGAGAAGCTCTGGACTTACGAAGAGTATGCCAAGCTAAAAGATGACAAGAGGTACGAGGTTCTCGGAGGGAGGCTCGTTATGGCACCAGCACCCAGACCTTACCACCAGAGGATATCAAGGAACCTTGAGTTCGCCCTCTGGGATTACATCAAGAAGAAGAAGCTGGGGGAGGTCTTTTATGCGCCCATAGACGTTGTCTTGGGAGAGAGGTACGTTCTCCAGCCCGACATAATCTTCATCTCAAAGGAGAGGCTTGATATAGTGGACGAGGATAGAGCCATCTTTGGCGCCCCAGACCTCGTTGTTGAGGTTGTCTCACCCTCAACCCTGAGCAGAGACACCTTTGAAAAGAAGGAGATATACGAAAGCTTTGGAGTGAAGGAGTTCTGGCTCGTTTACCCCGATATGAGGTGTATAGAGGTTCTGGTTCTGGGTAAGGATGGAAAGTACTCTGTAAAGGACGAGGGGTGTCTAGGTGAGGGAAAGGAAGAGGTGAGCTCAGAGGTTGTAAAGGGGTTTAAGGTCAGGCTGAAGGATATATTTTGAAGGGGGAAAGCCCCCCCGAAAAAGACTCAAAGGAGAGCCTTGAGCTTTTCCATAACCTCGTCGTAGTTAGGCTCCTGGGTTATCTCCGGCACGAGCTGTTTGTAGGCTACCTTGCCATCGGTTCCAACTATGAAGACAGCTCTGGCGAGTATGCCCTTCAGAGCACCCTCACCTATAAGGACCCCGTACTTCTCCATATCCCTGTACCTGAAGTCGGAGGCAACGGTGACGTTTCCTATGTTGAAGCTCTCACAGAACCTCTTCTCGGCAAAGGGAAGGTCCATAGAAACCACGGTGACATCAACCTTGTCTCCGAGCTGAGCAACAAGCTCGTTGAACTTCTTGGTCTCCGTCTCACAGACGGGAGTGTCAAGGGATGGAACGGTAACTATGAGCTGAACCTTGCCCTTAGCTCCGCCTATCCTCTTCTCCTCAAGGTCCTTCGTAACAACTACAGCTTCGGGAGCGTCGTCTCCAACGTTTAGAGCAGGTCCCACGAGGGTAACTGTATTTCCCTTCAGCGTAACAGTTTCAGCCATGGCTTCCACCTCCTTTTATGGTCTTTGGAAATTCTATCAGCAGAAGGCAGAGCTTTTGATGTTCTCTGTCATAATAAGCCCTCTGGTATCATAATTCCCTATGGAAAGAAACGAGATAGGTATAGAGGACTTCCTAAAGCTAGACATCAGGCTCGCAAAGGTTCTTGAGGCTGAAAGGGTAGAAGGCTCCGAAAAGCTCCTAAAGCTCAGGGTCTCCCTCGGAGACGAGGAGAGAACGCTCGTTGCAGGGATAGCAAAGTTCTACAGCCCTGAGGAGCTCGTCGGCAAGAAGATACTCATGCTCACCAACCTGAAGCCGAGGAAGATATTCGGGATTGAGTCTCAGGGGATGGTTCTCGCCCTTTCCGACGGTGAGAAGATGTCCCTAATAGTCCCCGACAGGGACCTTAGAGAGGGTGCGAAGGCTAGCTG
>NZ_JBWONM010000074.1:0-8900 GCF_056450045.1 Hydrogenivirga sp. | reverse complement strand
GAAGGGAGGTTAAGAGGTACGTAGAGGCTGAGAACGAAGTTCAGCTTCTGTCCTTTCTTGACTTCCTCAATCTCACGCCGGTAAAGATATCCAAGAGACCCGATTTTATCGGAAGTCTGAGAAAGGGACTCCACCTCAGGAACATAAGGAGAAAGGACCTGATTGACCTCTTTGAGAACCTGCACCTCCTTGCCCAGTCGGGCGTGCCCCTCGAGGTTGGTATGTGGGACCTTGCGGAGGATATGGACAACCCCGCCATCAGGGATATGCTTGAGGACATAGCCTACAGGGTTCAGGCCGGGGAATCTATATCCTCAGCCATGGCGCGCTATGAGAGGGTCCTCGGACCAATAGCCGTTAACCTGATAAAGATAGGAGAGGAAACGGGCTCCCTTGATAGGATATTCAAGGACATATCCCAGCACTACGCAAGGATTGAGGACTTCGTCAGCAAGACAAAGCAGGCTCTCATATATCCAGCCTTCGCTCTGACAACCGTAACGATAGCTCTGATATTCTGGCTCGTTTACGTCCTTCCAAAGCTTGCAGAGCTCTTCAAGGGTCTCAACGTCCAGCTGCCCACCATAACCGTTGCGGTCCTGAGCATCTCCGAGTCTGTCAAAAACTACATCCTCCTCATTCTCATCTCCATAGCTCTCCTCGTGGTTCTCTTTACCGCCCTCAGGAGGAAGAATGAAAGGTTCAGGTACTTGACCGACAAGCTTGTACTCAGGCTACCCATAGTCGGACTCGTCCTTTACAACTTCAACTACGCCTTCTTCTCCGAGTACATGAGACTCATGGTGACCGCCGGCGTGAATCTATACGACACCTTCACCATACTGGGGGAGTCCTTCAACAACAGGGTCTTTAAGAGGGCTATGTTCTTCATGAGGGAGTTCATAGCTGGCGGAGGCTCCATAAGCGAGAGCATGAGGAGGACAAAGCTCTTCCCCTCCCTGATGGTGAGGATGGTATCGGTTGGAGAGGAGACCGGCGGGCTTGACGACCAGCTTGACTACTTATCCCGTTACTACTACAACAAGCTTGATTACATAACCCAGAACATAGCGAAGATAATAGAGCCCGTGGTGATAATAACGGTGGGGATATTCATGGCTATAATCATGGTCAGCCTGCTCCTGCCCATATACGACCTGATAAGCCAGATGGGAAGGAGATTTTAGATCTTGAGCCACCTTTTCTTGGCAAGGATGTCAAGGAAGACCTTTGCGTAGTAAACGTTTGAGAGAAAGCTCGCTATTGTTCCTATGGCCAAGGTGGTGGCAAAGCCCTTCACAGGTCCGCTCCCGAACTGAAATAGAATTAGGGAGGCGACGAGGAGGGTTATGTGGGTGTCCCAGACGGCACTCAGGGTTCTCCTGTATCCGAGCTCCACAGCCTTCCTGAGGGTGTTCCCGAGTCTGAGCTCCTCCTTGACCCTTTCAAAGATGAGGACGTTTGAGTCCACTGCAATTCCCATGTTAAGGATTATCCCCGCGATGCCGGGGAGGGTCAGGGTAGCTCCGAGACCTGCGAGACCAACCCACAGGAGGAGCCCGTTCAGAAGTATGGAGAAGGTGGCGGAAACCCCCGCGGTCCTGTACCTTGCAACGACTATCACTATCAGGAGGAGAAAGCCGATCACACCAGCCTCTATTCCCTGTTTTATGGCATCCCTTCCGAGGGAAGGACCTACGACCTTCTCCTGAAGTATCCTGACGCTCGTAGGGAGGGAGCCAGTTCTCAGTATGAGGGCGAGGTCTCTGACCTCTTCGGGGGTGAAGTTGCCCGTTATCTGCCCCCTGTCGGATATCCTGCTCCTTATCACGGGGGCGGAAACAACCTTATCCTCAAGGACTATGGCGAGCCTCTTGCCTATGTTCTTAGAGGTGAACTCTCCAAACTTTCCAGCAGCTTCGCTCTTTAGCTCAAAGCCTACAGCAGGCCGACCGAACTCATCCTTGCTTATGTAGGCGGTCTTCAGGTCCGAGCCCGAGACTATAGGGACCTTGTCAAGGAGGAACCACTCCCCGCCGCCTCTGGAAGGGAGTATCTCCCTGTCCTTGGTAAGCTTCTTCTCAAGCTCTTCCCTTGATGTGGAGCTGTCTATAACGAGCCTGAGCTCCAAGGAGGCTGTGCTCCCTATTATCCTCTTTGCCCTCTCTATGTCAAGGAAGCCCGGGAGTTCAACGAGTATCCTCTCCTTCCCGAGCCTGGTCACCACGGGCTGGGCAACTCCGAGGCTGTCTATCCTGCTCCTGAGAACCTCAATGGTCTGGTCTGCTATGTCCTTCTTGAGCCTGCTCAGATAGGTATCGGTGAAGGTCAGCAGGAGTATCCCCTCCTGCTTCTTCTGGACTTTGAGCTCGGGAGCCACTTTCTTTATTTCCTCAATTAGGCGGGGGAGCTCCTCCTCCTCAAGGTACTCAAGCTCAAGCCTGTCGGGATAAGCTGTTATGTCAAGTATCCTGTAGTTCTTCTCCCTCAGGGTCTTCTCTATTAGCCTCGCCGTCCTCTCGTACTCCTGCTCAACCGCCTTTTTGTAGTCCGGCTCAAGGACCATGGAGATACCGCCCTTTAGGTCAAGACCGAGGTTTACCGGTCTGTAGATGACCACTGCTATGGACAGGGCAACGAGCAGTGCGAGGGCTATCAGGTTGTAGGTTGTGTTCTTCACGGAGGACTATTCTAACCGCTGCGCTCCTTCCTGACAAGCTCCCTTATGAGGAGTCCGTGCTTCACGCCCCAATCGCCTATCCTGAGCCTCTCCTTGCCGAAGACCTCAAGGAGCTTTATAAACATCGCTATCCCCGAAACTATGACCTCAGCCCTCCTGTCCTCAATCTGCCTGTACCTTTTGCTCCTCTCCCTGTAAGGAAGGGAGACGAGGACCCTAAACCACCTCCTCAGAGCACCGATTGTGAGCTCTCTGCCGTGTATCTTTTCGGGCTCGTAGGGATAGACTCCGTACTCAAGGGCTGCGACCGTTGTTATTGTTCCCCCAAGACCGATGAGCTCGTCCACATCCCTTCGCAGGGACGAGAGCTCCTTCTCAAGGAAATTAAAGAGCCTCTCCACCTCATCTTCCGTTGGGGGGTCGTGCCTGAGGAACTCCTCCGTAAGGTTGACTATCCCCATAGGGAGGGATATCACCTCCTCGGGCTCCATGTTTGTGCCGAACACGAGCTCCGTTGAGCCTCCCCCCTGATCAACGACGAGGAAGTAGCCCTCAGGTCTCAGGGAATAGGCGGTTGCAAGGAAGGCGAGCCTTCCCTCCTCCTCGGGGGTTATTATCCTCACCTCTATGCCCGTTCTCTCCTTTACGAGGTTGAGGAATTCCTGAGAGTTCTCAGCCCTCCTGAGGGCTTCGGTCGCGACCGCAACCACCCTGTCCACACCGAGCCTCTCTATCTCCCTTTTGTACTCTTCAAGGACCCGCAGGGTCTCTTCAACTCTGTCCTCCTTCAGCCTCTTGCTCTCTTTCAGACCGCTCCCGAGGGAGGTTATGTAGCCCCTCTCAAGGAGGATACGAACTCCCTCTTCGCCCACATCCGCAACGGTGAGCCTTACTGAGTAAGAGCCTATGTCTATAGCCCCGACCCTCATGCCTTTCCTCTCTTTACGAAAGGATAACTCCGCAGAACCGCCCTGAGCCTCCTTCCTCTGACTTCAAGCTCCACCTCATTGCCCTCCCTTCTCTCACCGATCTCAACGAAGCACAGGGCTATTCCCTTCTTTAAGGTCGGTGAGTAAGTCCCGCTTGATACCGTGCCTATCTCCCTTCCCTCCTTGAGGATGGGGTAGCCCTCCCTCGGGACTCCCCTTTCCACCATCTCAAGCCCGAAGAGCTTTCTCCTCACCTCCCTTGAGAGCATAGCCTCCTTTCCAAGGAAGTCCTTGGAGGTGTCAACGAAGCGGTCTAAGTTTGCCTCAAAGGGGGTTATATCCTCTGAGATCTCGTGACCGTAGAGGGGGTAGCCAGCCTCTATTCTGAGAACGTCCCTCGCACCGAGCCCGCAGGGCTTTGCCTTCTCAAGGAGGGCTTCAAAGAGTTCTACACCTTCCTTCAGGGGGGCGTATATCTCAAAGCCGTCCTCCCCCGTGTATCCAGTCCTTGATACTATCGTCTCCCCGAAGGTTCTGAAGTGATAGTACCTGAGACCTTTGATGTCGTAAAACTCCGAGAGTATCCCCTCGCTGTCCCTTCCCTGAAGGGCTATCTGCACAGTTCCTTCGGAGATGTCCTCCACAGATATGTGCCTTCCGATCCATCCCTTTACCTTCTCCCTGTTGGCTGCGTTCACGCACAGGAAGAACTTATCCTCGGAGAGCATGTAGATCGTTATGTCATCCTTCACCCCTCCCCTCTCGTTCGTCAGGAGGTTGTACTGGACCCTTCCCGGGTAGAGCTTGGAGAGGTTGTTGGTCGTTAGCCTCTGAAGCACGCCGAAGGCGTCCTTACCAGATATGAGAAGCCTTCCCATGTGGGATATGTCAAAGACGCCTGCGGAACTCCGGACGGCGAGAGCTTCCTCCACGATGCTCGTGTACTGGAGGGGCATCTCCCAGCCGTGGAAGTTGGTAAGCCTCGCCCCGAGCCTTCGGTGGGTATCGTAGAGCGGTGTTCTCATGGGAGTATTTTAAAATCTTTTTCCTATGAAGAGAGAAGACATACCAAAGGTTATAGAGATCCTCCAGAGGCACTACGAAAGCTGGGAGGCTCCCGTTGTAACCCTCGTAGCCCAGCACACCCACGACCCCTTCAGGGTTCTCATCTGCGCCCTTCTTTCCACCAGGACGAGGGACGAGACCACAGCCCAGGTATGCAGGAGGCTCTTTAAAAAGGTGAAGAAACCGGAGGACATACTCAGGCTATCCCTCAGCGAGCTTGAGAGGCTCATCTACCCTGTGGGCTTTTACAGAAACAAGGCAAAGCACCTCAAGGAGCTGGCTAAGGTTCTCATTGAGAAATACGGCGGTAAGGTTCCAAGCAGTCGTGAGGAGCTACTTCAGCTACCGGGGGTAGGGAGGAAGGTGGCAAACCTCGTCCTTGCGGACGGCTTCGGGATACCCGCCATATGCGTTGATACCCACGTGCACAGGATAACGAACCGCTGGTGCCTTATAAAGACGAAGACCCCTGAGCAGACAGAGAGGGAGCTTGAGAGGATTCTGCCCAAAGATTACTGGATAGCAATAAACAGGCTTCTCGTAGCCTTCGGTCAGAGGATATGCACCCCCCAGAGACCCAAGTGCGGAGAGTGCCCCATAGAGAGGTACTGCGATAAGTGCTTTTAGCTGTGCTCACCTCCTATCTCAAAGTCTTCGGGTCTTATGTTCTCAAGCCACTCCCTGAGCCTCTGCTTCTCGTCCTCCTCTTCGGGTTCGGGAACCCTTGACTTTTCAAGAACCTCCTCCGCAACGAAGATAGGTGCTCCAAACCTGAGGGCAACGTTTATGGCGTCGCTCGGACGGGAGTCTATCACGAGGGTGTTGTTCCCCTGAACTATATGTATCTCCGCATAGTAGGTGCTGTCCTTGAGGTCGTTGATAACGACCCTCTCAACGTTTCCTCCCATCTCGGTTATTATCGTCTTGATGAGCTCGTAGGTCATGGGTCTTGGCGGCTGAACGTCCTGAAGCTTCATAGCTATTCCGTTAGCCTCAAAGGCTCCTATCCATATCGGGAGTATAACCTCTTCGTCCTCCTTTGCCTTCAGAACCACTATCGGCATCTGGGACACAGGGTCTAAGGTAACTCCGTGTACTACCATCTCTATCATTTCACCACCTCCAAAACTTCACACTCTAAGTTAAAGGGCGTTGCCCTCTTTACCTTCACCTTCACTATCTTCCCCAGAAGCCTCTCATCGCCCGGGAGGGTAGCCCACTTGTTGGTGGTGGTCCTACCTATGACGGTTCCGTCGCCTCTGGTCTCCTCAACGAGCACCTCCTGAACGCTTCCCTCGTATCTTCTCGCTATCCTGCCCATGATAGCCTTCTGAAGCTCCAAGAGCCTTCCCATCCTCTCGGTCTTCACATCATCGGGCACCTGTCCCTCCATATCGTAGGCTGGTGTTCCGGGTCTGGGGGAGAACTTGAAGGAGAAGACCTGCTCAAACTCAACCCGCCTCAGGACGTCAAGGGTGTGTTCAAAGTCCTCCTCGGTCTCTGTGGGAAAGCCGACTATCACGTCCGTTGAGAGGGCTATCCCGGGAATCCTCTCCTTTAACCTCTCTATCCTCTCAAGGTAAAAGTCCTTCGTGTACTTCCTGTCCATGAGGGAGAGTATCCTGTCGGAGCCCGCCTGGAAGGGAAGGTGGAGGGCGTTGCAGACCTGCGGAATCTGAGCCATGGCATCCACTGTATCGTCGGTCAGGTCTATAGGATGCCCTGTCGTGAAGCGAATCCTCTCAACCCCATCAACTTCAGCCACCCTGTAGAGTAGCTCCGAGAAGGGGAGGGGCTTTTCTAAGTCCTTACCCCAGGCTGTCACATTCTGACCGAGGAGATGAATCTCCCTCACCCCCTCTTCCGTTAACCTTCTTACCTCCGCAAGGATGCTATCAAGGGACCTTGAGCGCTCCCTTCCTCTCGTTCTGGGCACCACGCAGTAGGTGCAGTTCTTATCACAGCCCTTTATAACCGTAACGTAGGCACAGTAAGGGTTGTCCCTCTCGGTGGGGAAGTCCCAAACCCTGTCCTCATCCTCGGGAGGGGAGTCAAGTATGGCAACAGCCTTGTAGCCAGCCTGAGCCTGATTTATGAGCTCGGGGAGCTGGTGCATGTTGAAGGAGGAGAACATTATGTCAACCGCTGGAGCCTTCTGGACTAATTCCCAACCAGCCCTCTGGGCGAGACAGCCCGAGACCGCTATGAGGGCGTTTGGATTCTTTTCCTTTATCTTCTTATACTCCCCTATGTGGGAGAGCACCTTCTGGTCAGGCTTTTCCCTGATGGTGCAGGTGTTCAGAAGTATGAGGTCAGCCTCTTCCCAGCGATCCGTAGGTTCATATCCGAGGGTTCTCAGAATTCCCCTTATCCTCTCGGAGTCGTTGAAGTTCATCTGACAACCGAAGGTCTTTATAAAGTACTTTTTGCTCATAGTATATAATTTTGTGGCTCACCAAGAACTTAGGCAAGTTTTCTTGAGAGTGTTAAAATATCTCCCGTTCGGGAGATGAGACCCATAAACCGCAAGAAGAGCAAGGTGTTTTCCTTTCTAATAGGACTCATCTACGGCTACCGTACGGCGGACATGGACCTGAACGTTCTACCTCTCTCGGAGTTTGACCCCTCACGGCACGAGGGCTTTGAGCTCTACTTCCTTGACAAAGAGAGCGACCAGGTGAGCAAGAACGAGCCCATAGAGAGCCCCACCCACATAGTAGCCCTCCTTGAAGACTTTGAAGCCAAGAAGGTGAGGCTCTATATTTATAAGTCATGATTCACAAGGAGCTCTCCGAAGAAACCAAAAAGGACCTCAGGGACTACTTTGAGAACAGGGACTACATGGTTATAGCGGTCCCCAAGAGGGAGCCAGCCCGCCTCTACGTCGTTCGGGCTACCAAGGCTGTTGAGACCGCAAGGCGCATTCACGGTCTTTCCCCCGGTGCTACCGTGGCTCTGGGAAGGGCTCTCGTAGGTGCCCTCCTGCTTACGTCCCTCGTAAAGCACGCAACAGACCAGAAGGTTCTCCTGAAGATTGAGGGGAACGGTCCCATAGGAACTATAGTTGCTGAGGCGGACGGTAAGGGAAGGGTGCGTGGCTTTGTTGAAAACCCTTGGGTTGATACCCTGAAAAAGGAAGTTGGTGGCAGGAAGAAGTTTGATGTTGCTGGTATCGTTGGAAGGGAAGGGACCCTAACGGTGGTTAAGGAGCTCAGGATGGGTACACCTTACACGAGCATAGTTCCCCTCGTATCGGGCGAGATAGCCGAGGACCTTGCCTACTACTTTTCTCAGTCGGAGCAGATACCCTCTGCGGTCGGGATAGGCGTTCTCGTTGATGAGGACGGGAGCGTTAAGCAGGTTGGGGGGTTCCTCGTACAGACCCTTGGAGGGATAAGCGACAGGGTCGTTGATATCCTTGAGCACAGGGTAAAGAGCCTTCCTCCCGTAACGGAGCTCATGGAGAAAGGGAAGAGACCCGAGGATATAGCGGTAATGATATTCGGAGGCCTTGAGCCCCAGCTCATAGGTCTGAAAGAGGTTGAGTACTACTGCCCCTGTGATGAGGAGGTGGCAAGGTCAAGCCTTCTCCTTCTTACCGAGGATGAGCTTGAGGACCTTCTTTCGGATGGACCCGCTGAGGTGGTCTGTAAGTTCTGCGGAAGGGTTTACAGGTTCAGCAGGGAGGACATAGGAAAAAAGTGAGTTGAAAGGGGAAACTTCCAGACTATATTAATGAATAACCATTCAGAGGAGGCGGGTATGTGCTTGGCTATACCTTCAAAGGTCGTTGAGCTCCACGAGGATGGAACCGCCACCGTTGATACTATGGGGGTCAGGAGGAAGGTCTCCCTTGAACTAATGCCCGAGGAGGTCAAGGTTGGGGAGTACGTCCTCATACACGTTGGCTTCGCAATCCAGAAGCTGAACGAGGAGGAAGCTCTAAAGAGCCTTGAACTCTTTGAGGAGATAGTCAAGGAGCTTGAAGAGGAGATGGGGTAGGGGGGTTAGTGGGTTGGGAAATTAATAATAATGTATCGGGGGTATTGGAATTCCTTGTAGGGAAATTTTGGAAACCTCAAGCGAGCCACATATCCTCCTATTAGAAGACCCGAAGGGTAAGCCTGCAATAGTAGGCAAAGAGTTCCGCACTCCGCCGAGAGTATTAGAGATGTATCGTAAATACATTTTTACCACTTGCAAATGCTTGCATAGATTTATCTCCT
>NZ_JBWONM010000073.1:0-6007 GCF_056450045.1 Hydrogenivirga sp. | reverse complement strand
CTCTCGGTGTATATCCTCCTCAGAAACCTCTCCCCGAACCTCTCTATAGCCTTGCCTATCCTCTCGTTCCTGACTATGTCCACACCCACCATAGGTTCGCAAATTTTACCACTCCTTTAGGATTTCTCCAGGGAGACGGATTTTATACCTGGCGGTATAACGCTGTGAGGTATATAATATTTTATACTATGAGGTATAATCCTTTCTACTTCGGTGGTGTCGTTGAAAGAGAAGATTTCTGTAACAGGGAGAAAGAGCTTGAAAGCCTTGAAAGGGACGTGATGTCAGGAATTAACCTCCTTATATACGGACCCAGAAGGTACGGGAAAACATCCCTAATCTTCATGCTCTCCGAAAGACTTGAAAACCAGGGAGTTAAGACCGTGTATCTGGACCTTTTTCCCGTGTCCTCGGAGGAAGAGTTCATAAGGCTCTATTTCTCAGCTGTGGTTTCTGCTCTTGAACCTAGAGCGGATAAGGTTATGAGGCTCCTTAAGGAGGTCTTGAACTTCAGACCCTCCTTCAGCGTAAACGTGGACAGAGATGGAAACACCACCTTCAGCCTTCACGTTGAGAGAAGGGAGATAGACAGAACCTTTGAAGAGGTGGTGAACCTTCCCTTTACCTATGCCAAGAAGACGGATAAGAAGCTCTGTGTTGTGTTTGACGAGTTTCAGGAGGTTTACAGGCTTGAGCTTTCCGCAAAGCTGAGGAGTGTTATACAGAACCACTCAAGGTCAGTGTCCTACCTGTTCTCCGGAAGCAGGAAGTCCATCCTTGAAAGGATGTTTTCCGACAGGAAGGAGCCTTTTTACAGGTCCGTCAAGAAGTTCCCTCTCGGTCCTATATCCGCCAAAGACTGGATTCCCTTCATAGGGGAGAAGTTTGAGAAAACAGGTAAGCACATCTCTGATACGTTCATAAGGAAGGGAGTTGAGCTCCTTGAAGGGCATCCCCACGGCGTTCAACAGCTGTTCCACTTCGTCTGGGAAGAAACAGAGAAGGATGTTGATGAAGAGGCGTTTGAGAAAGCTGTAGATAGGCTGATTGAAAGTGAAAAGGACACTTTCTGGTACCTTTGGGAGGAGCTTACCAACATCCAAAGAAAAGTCTTGAGACTAGTTGCCTACACAGGGGGAAAGGAGATCTACAAGAAAGAGTCTCTTGAGAAGCTCTCCCTGAGCGCCAACCTTGTACAGAAGAGCATCAGATCCCTCCTTGAGAAGGATGTCCTTGACAAGAAAGGTGGAAGGTTAACCTTTCAGAACCCACTGATGAAGTTATGGCTCCTCAGAACGTTCCCTTGAACCTCTCAAGGTAATCTCGGGTCTCCTGAGGAAGGAGCTCCGGGTTGTTTAAAACCTTATCAATGCCGGCTCTCAGGAGATTTCCCTCACCCCAGTTGTAGGCTATGAGGACGAGGTTCGGACTTTTGTATTTCCTGATGAGATTTTTTATATAAGAAAGGGCTGCCCTCGTAGATTTCACCGGGTCAAGCCTCTCGTCCGTATCCCCTTCAACCCTGAGCCCCAGACTCCTTGCGGTTTCGGGCATGAGCTGCCACAGCCCTGCCGCCCCCTTCTTTGACACGGCACGTGGGTTGTATCCGCTCTCAATCTCCGGTATCAGGGCAACCCAGGAGGGAAGCCCTTCCCTCTGAACCATCTCCCTGACCATCTCCCTCAATTCCTTATCACCGGAACTCCTCTGGTAACTCTCAACTACAAACCTCGCTATCCCTATACCCCCCGCCTCCGCAAGCTTTGAGCTCACACCTTCCAAGAACATGTCGTAGTAAAGCCTCTGGTAAAAATCCTTCCCCTTTATAAGGGGTCTGTAGGTTTCCTTTAGTACCTGTTTGAGCAAAATCGCCTCAAACTCCCTTGCGATGCTCTTTATGTCTTTCTTCTTTATAAGCTCCCTGTAGTTGTAAGAAGGGCTTGAGAAGATAACCCTGCTCATAGTACCTCCAGCTTAGCCTTAAGAGCCCCCGCCTCCTTTATAGCCTGAAGGACGGATATTATCTCCCTCGGCGTAGCACCTATCCTGTTGAGGGAGTTGACAAGCTCCTGAACGGTTGAGCCCCTGAGGGGAACGAGCCTCCTCTTCTCCTCCTCAACCGTTATCTCGGTCCTCGGGACCACCTTTGTCTCTCCTCCCGAAAGGGGTGGGGGCTGAACGACCTCGGGCATCTCCTTTACCTTGACGACGAGGCTCCCCACAGCGACCGCAACGGGGCTTATCCTCACGTCCCCGCCAAGGACTATGGTCCCCGAGCGCCCGTCTATAACTACCTTAGCCACCTGAGAGGTGCTCACCTCAAGGTTCTCCACCTGAGCTAAGAAGTCAACGGGGTTCATACCGGAGGGTATCCTGACCTTCACCGTTGCGCTGTCAATCGCCGTTGCTGTGCCCTCTCCGAACCTCTTGTTTATTACGTCCTGGACGAGCTTTGCGCTCGTGAAGTCTGGGATATCAAGGGTTATGTTCACCTCAGACACGTTCATATCAAAGGGAAGGTCTCTCTCAAGGATGGCGCCGTTTGGTATCCTTCCTACTGTGGGGATGTTCTTTACCTGCCTCGCACCCCTTCCCCTCGCCTCGTACCCGCCGACTATGAGCTGTCCCTGGGCTAAGGCGTATATCTTTCCATCAGGACCCCGGAGGGGTGTGAGGAGAAGGGTACCCCCTTCAAGACTCTTGGCATCACCGATTGAGGAAACGCTCACATCAAACCTCATGCCAGCCTTTGCGTAGGGAGGGACCTTTGCGGTAACAACGACAGCTGCCACGTTCCTGACCGTGATCCTGTTTGGGTCAACCACTATACCCATCTTCTGGAGGGCGTTGGCGAGGCTCTTTACCGTAAACTGGGTAGCCTTTCCATCCCCCGTTCCCTTCAGACCCACCACGAGACCGTATCCCTGAAGGTAGTTTATCCTGCTCCCCTCTATGGAGGCGATGTCCTTTATCCTCTCCCCAAAGGAGAGGGAAAAGAGGAAGAGTATCAGAAGGGGAATATTACGGCAAATATCCTTGCGAGCCATCCAGGCTTACCTCCCTCAGCCATGTATCCCTTTCCATCAAGGAATATCTCCATGTTGGCAATCTTGTCACTGGATACGGTGTTGTTGCTGTCAATGTCCTCGGGTCTGATTATCCCTCTGAGAACGAACTCTCTCTTCATTCCGTTCACCACTATGTACTTCTTAGCTTCTATTAACATCGTCCTGTTTGGGTAAACTTTTACCACCCTGCCGGCAAGCCTCGTCGTAAGGGTCCCCTGTTGCTGAACCTTGCTCGCCGCCTTCGTATCGTACTTTCCCTCCGCCTGGGAACCGAGATTGGCGAGGGTGTTCTGAGGAACACCGAAGAAGGAGCTTATAGCGTTTGAGAAGGCGGAAGACCTCCCTGCCTGATTGGAGAGGCTCTCAACGGCATTTATGCTCTCCACCACGTATATGAATATGAGGTCTCCCGGCTGAGCAGCCCTGTTCTCCCCGTAAAGGTCAACCCACCCCCTTCCCGAAAGTAAGCTTCCCCTCGCCTTTTCTTCCTTGTACTCCTCGGTAGGGAAAGGGTTCTCCTTTTCGTAGGTCTTCAGGTCCTTGGGCTTTTCGGAGCAGGAGGTCAGAAAGATAAGAAGAAAGGCAAGAGCTGAGCTTAGAAAAACCCCCATTTAAACACTAATATAGCAATTCGGGGGCAAATCTGCTATAATTTGTAGCCAATCATGATAAACCTTTCCGAAAAAGTAGCTCTTGTTACAGGTTCAACCCGTGGTATAGGCAGGGCGACAGCCCTCAGGCTCTCCGAAGCGGGGGCTACCGTTGTGGTTACAGGAAGGAGCGAGGACAGGGCTAAGGAGGTTGCAAAGGAGATAGCCCAGAGGACGGGTGGAAAGGTTGTTGGTGTCGGTCTTGATATCGGTGTGAAGGAGTCCGTTGAGGAGGCTTTCGGGAAGATAAAGGAAGAGGTTGGTTCCGTTGACATACTCGTGAACAACGCCGGTGTGAACAGGGACACCCTCTTTATAAGGATGAAGTACGAGGACTGGGACGAGATAATAAGGGTCAACCTCACTGGAACCTTCCTCGTCACCCAGCTTGCGGTCAAGGATATGCTCAGGAAGAGGTGGGGAAGGATAATAAACATGTCCTCAGTCGTTGCCTTCATAGGTAACGTTGGGCAGGCTAACTACTCCGCCGCCAAGGCTGGACTCGTTGGCTTTACGAAAACCCTTGCGAAGGAGCTTGCCCCGAGAAACATAACCGTGAACGCAGTTGCCCCCGGTTTTATAGAAACGGACATGACGGAGGGTCTTCCCGAGGAGATAAAGCAGGGCTTCCTTTCCCAGATACCTATGAACAGGTTCGGGAAGGCTGAGGACGTGGCAAACGTGGTTCTCTTCTTGGCTTCGGACCTGTCGGGCTACATGACGGGTGAGGTAATTCATGTTAACGGAGGTCTTTTTTAATTAAATCCATTTACGGAGGTGAAGAAGATGGCTCTTGAGGACAGGATCAAGGAGATCATAGCCGACCAGCTCGGCGTGGAGCAGGAGAAGATAGTTCCCGAGGCAAAGTTCGTGGACGACCTGGGAGCGGACTCCCTGGACGTTGTTGAGCTGATAATGGCTTTTGAGGAGGAGTTCGGCATAGAGATACCCGATGAGGACGCCGAGAAGATACAGACGGTTGGAGATGTTATCAATTACCTCAAGGAGAAGGTGGGTGGATGAGGAGACGGGTCGTAGTCACCGGTCTCGGGGCTGTCACCCCGATAGGCACGGGCGTTGATAAATTCTGGAACAACCTCGTAAAGGGCGTAAGCGGTATAGACTACATAAAGAGCTTTGACCCGGACGAGTTCGGTCTCTCGGTCAAGATCGCGGGAGAGGTAAAGGACTTTGACCCTATGAGCTTCCTTGACAAGAAGGAAGCCTCCCGGCTCTCTTTGTTCGTTCACTACGCCGTTGCCGCCGCCGAAGAGGCTATAAAGGACAGCGGTATAAAGGATGCCGGCTATGACCCCCTGAAGGTGGGTGTGATAATAGGAACGGGCATAGGAGGTCTAAGGGATATTGAGAGGGAGCATTCGGTGATAACCACCAAGGGGGCGAGGAGGGTCTCCCCCTTCTTCATACCCTACGGAATATCCAACATGGGGGCTGGCTACGTTGCCATAAGGCACGGCTTCAAGGGACCCAACTACTGCGTTGTCTCCGCCTGCGCTACCGGCAACCACTCAATAGGGGATGCCTTCAGGATGATTCAGGCTGGGGACATAGACGCCGCCATAGCTGGTGGTACTGAGGCTGCGGTCACGCCCCTGGGTGTTGCGGGCTTTGCGGTGATGCGGGCGCTCTCAACGAGGAACGACGAGCCCCAGAAGGCTTCAAGACCCTTTGACAGGGACAGGGACGGCTTCGTGATGGGAGAGGGAGCCGGTGTTCTCGTCCTTGAGGAGTACGAGAGGGCTAAGGCGAGGGGTGCTAAGATATACGCCGAGCTCGTTGGCTACGGTGCAACCGACGATGCCTACCACATAACGGCTCCCCACGAGTGCGGTGAGGGTGCCTACGAGTGCATGAGGCTTGCCTTAGAGGATGCGGGGCTCAACCCCGATGAGATAGACTACATCAACGCCCACGGGACCTCAACCCCTCTAAACGACAAGATAGAGACCCTTGCCATAAAGCAGCTCTTTAAAGACCACGCCTACAGGCTGAAAGTAAGCTCCAACAAGTCCATGATAGGGCATCTGCTCGGGGCTGCGGGGGCGGTTGAGGCTGTTGCCTCCGTTAAGACAGTTGAGACGGGAATTATCCCACCCACCATAAACCTTGAGAACCCAGACCCCGAATGCGACCTTGACTATGTCCCCAACGAGGCTGTTCAGATGGACGTGAGGGCTGTTCTCTCCAACTCCTTCGGCTTCGGCGGGACCAACGCCTGCCTTGTATTCAAGAAATGTGAGGATGTTTGAAGAGGTTGAGCAGCGCATA
>NZ_JBWONM010000072.1:0-9280 GCF_056450045.1 Hydrogenivirga sp. | reverse complement strand
TGAGAATGGAAATCATAGAAATCCCCATTGAGGAAGAGGTCAAGCAGTCCTACATAGACTACGCAATGTCCGTCATCGTGGGGAGGGCTATCCCCGATGTCAGGGACGGTCTGAAGCCCGTTCAGAGAAGGATACTCTACGCAATGCACGAGATGGGGCTTACTCCTGACAAGCCCTTTAAGAAGAGTGCGAGAATAGTCGGGGAGTGTTTCACAAAGGGAACAAAGGTTGCAACAGTCCGGGGAATAAAGAACATAGAAGAGATAGAGAGGGGAGAGCTGGTTTACACCTCAAGGGGTGTTAGGAAAGTCACGGAGCTATACATAATGCCTCCCCAACCACTAAAAGAGATAGTATCAGAACTTGGCTTGTCGGTAAGATGCACACCTGGACAGAGGTTTAAGGTCTTAACTCCGGAAGGAAAGCTCGTCTGGAAGGAGGCTAAAGAACTTAGAGAAGGTGATGTTCTGCTTTTAAGGGCCGTGTTCCCGAACGTAAGCGGGGAGCTTAGTGTAAGTGGTGTAAAGGTTGACAGTGACCTCGCTTACTTCTTAGGCCTGTTCGTAGGAGACGGATGGATAGAAAAAGATAAGAGGGGCTACCACAGGCTCGGGGTATTCGTATCGGATGAAGAGATCCGACAAAAGATAGAGGAGATTCTAACATCAAAAGGATTTGACTTTTCTAAGCTCAGAGACGGCACTATCAAGCTAAATTCAAGGAACACAAAGATCTTTATGGAAATTCTGGAGGTGGACAGCTCCCTCAGAGCCGGTTCCAAGAAGCTACCGAAGTGGCTGTTTAAGGCAAGTAGAGATATAGTCCTGTCCTTTATATCTGGTTTGATAGATTCAGACGGTAGCGTGCATAAAAGCAGAAACGTAATCAACATAAGTTCTATTTCCGAAGGCTTGATTAGAGACCTTCAGGTTTTGCTTTTCTATCTGGGTATACCTTCTAAACTCTACAGGTGGAAGGCTAAAAATGGCAGGGCAGGAAACAAGGAGATCAGGGGGAAACACACACTCTACAGCCTTGAGATCTCGGGCTACCATGTTTACAAACTCTTTGAAGCACCTATTAAATCCGTGAAGGTAGAACGCTACGGCGCTGAAAAGATCACGAAAAGGATAAAGGCAGACCTAATCCCTTATATGGGAAAGCTCCTATTGGATGAGTTTTCTCAGAAGCACCTCGGCGGTGGATGGTATTTAAGCGCAGAGGGTAAAAAGGTAAGGTGCGGGATCAAGTATCCGACGGGAACAAAGATAAGATGCTCCTCGGATCTAAAGGAAGGCTTTAACTTATACAGAGGTTCCATAACCGAGCTGAACATATTAAGAAAGGCAGAGCTTATAGGTTCTGACTATGCGGGGCTTTTAAGGGACGTTATAGACAACGACTGGTTCTTCTTTAAGGTAAAGGAGGTGGTGGATCTTCCTCCTGAAGAGACCTACGATATTCAGGTTGAAGGAGAACATGAGTTCTTAGCTAACGGCTTTGTAGTTCACAACTGCCTCGGAAAGTTCCACCCTCACGGGGATCAGGCGGTTTACGATGCACTCGTGAGGATGGCTCAAGACTTTTCCGTCAGATACCCCCTGATAATAGGACAGGGGAACTACGGTTCTATTGACGGGGACCCTCCAGCCCAGATGCGCTACACAGAAGCAAAGCTATCCCCCATCGCTGTTGAGATACTTGAGGACATAGACAAGGAGACCGTTGACTTCGTACCTAACTTTGATGAGTCCCTGACAGAACCGACGGTACTCCCCTCCAAGTTTCCCAACCTTCTGTGCAACGGAACAGCTGGAATAGCGGTCGGTCTTGCCACATCAATACCTCCCCACAATCTCCGGGAGGTGGGGAAGGCTCTTGTGGAGCTCGCAAAGAACCCCAACATGAGCACCGAAGAGCTCCTTGAGATAATAAAGGGTCCAGACTTTCCGACCGGAGGCGTTATAGAAAACTACAAAGATCTGAAGGAGATATACGAGACTGGCAGAGGTATAGTTCAGGTTAAGGCAAAGGCTCACGTGGAGAAGGTTCAGGGCGGAAGAGAGCAGATAGTTGTATCCGAGATACCTTACCAGGTTAACAAGGCTGAGCTCATAAAGAAGATAGCGGACAACGTCAGGAGCGGAAGGATAAAGGAGATATCCGACATAAGGGATGAGTCCGACAAGGACGGAATAAGGATAGTGATAGAGCTAAAGAGGGAGGCTAAGGGTGAGAAGGTTCTAAAGAAGCTCTTTAAGTACACCCAGCTAAAGAGGGGCTTCCCTGTAAACCTCGTCGTGCTCGTTGGAGGTGAGCCCAGGCTCGTCGGCATCAAGGAGCTTCTGAGGGAGTTCATAAAACACAGGCTAAGCGTCATACTGAGAAGGACACGCTACTTCCTGAGGAAGGCTGAGGACAGGCTTCACGTAGTTCAGGGGCTCCTAATAGCCCTCAACAACCTTGACGATGTTATAGAGGGAATAAGGCGTTCAGAGGACCCTGCCAAGGCGAAGGAGATGCTAATAGTCCGCTTCGGGCTCACTGAGAGACAGGCTAAGGCTGTCCTTGACCTGAGACTCCACAGGCTTACATCCCTTGAAAGGGATAAGCTCAGACAGGAGGAGGCTGAGCTCCTTCAGAAGATAGATTACTACCGCAAGGTTATAGGGAGCGAGGAGGAGAGGATAAAGATATTCGTTGAAGAAACCCAGAAGCTCGTCAGGAAGTACGGAGACCCGAGAAGGACCTTTATTGAGGGGCTTGAGGAGGAACTGGAGGAAGGCTCCCTCGTGGTGGCCGTCTTTGAGAACGGTAGAGTCATACCCCTTGAAGAGATCCCCGAGGGTGAGATACCGGTAGTAGATATACTTGATGTGCCCTTTACCGAAGGTCTCTTCCTTGTCTCTAACAGAGGGAGGGTTTACTGGCTGGCAGGCTCCCAAGCTCTTCAGGGGAGCAAGGTTAACTTCAAGGAGTCGGAGGAGAGGATCGTAGGAGCCTTCATAAGGGAGCAGTTCGCCGACAGGCTCCTGCTGGCTACGAAGAACGGAATGATAAAGAAGATACCCCTCGTTGAGTTTGAGTACAAAGCCCAGGGGATGAAGATAATCAAGCTCGCCGAAGACGACGAGGTCGTTGGTATAGCCCGGTCAATAGACATGAGCCACGTCCTGATGTTCACGAGGAGGGGCAAGGTTGCGAGGTTCAACGTCAGGGAGATACCGGCGGCAACACCCGGAACGAAGGGCTCTCAGGGTATAAAGGTTGAGGAGAACGATGAGGTTGTGGGTGTGAGGATAATTACGGATGAGCCTTACCTCATAGTCGTTACCGCCGACGGCGGTGTTAAGAGGATATATCAGGAGGAGATAGCGGTAAGGAACAGGGGAGTGAAGGGGATAAACGTCCTGGGCTCAGCCAGGGAGAGGTTGATAGACCTCCTTCCCATAAGGGATGAGCTTGAAGTCCTCGTAAGCACAAAGCTCGGAAGGGCTTTCTACGACCGCATAAAGGTTGATGAGGTACCCCTTAGCAAGAGGGACAGGCTGGCTAAGAAGCGCTGGACTCTGGAAGAGGGTGACGAGATAAGGAGGATAGTTATAAAATCCGAGGTCAGGAGTGATGAAGAGAGTGAGGATACTGATAAAGCCTAAGGAAGGTCTCCTCGATCCCCAGGGGAGGGCTGTTGAGGAGATGCTCCGGGACAACGGCTTTGATGTGAGACACGTGAGGGTGGGTAAGCTCATTGAGATGGAGGTTGCCCAGGGTGAAGACATTGAGACCATAGCCAAGAAGTACATAGTGAACCCCCTCATAGAGGACTATGAGATAGAGGAACTCTGATGAAGTTCGCCGTATGTGTCTTTCCCGGGTCAAACTGCGATTACGACACCTACTACGTTATAAGGGACGTCCTTGAGAAGGACGTTGACTTTGTGTTTCATGAGGAGAGAGACCTCTCCAAGTATGACTGCGTTGTCCTTCCGGGGGGCTTTTCCTTCGGCGACTACCTCAGACCGGGTGCTCTCGCTGCAAAGACTCCCCTTGCCGAGGCTGTTTACGAGTTTGCCAACAGGGGGAAGATCGTTGTGGGTATATGCAACGGCTTCCAGATACTCACCGAGCTCCACCTTCTTCCGGGAGCGCTCCTACCCAATGAGAACATGCGCTTCGTATGCACCGACGTTATTCTAAGGGTTGAGAACTCCGAATCGGAGCTGACCAAGGACCTTGACAGGAACGACCTCATAAGGATACCTATAGCCCACCATGACGGCAGGTACTACGTTGAGGAGGAAGAGCTGAAGGAGCTGAAGGAGAGAAACCAGATACTCTTCAGGTACGTTGATGAAAATGGAAATCCAACCCCGGAGGCAAATCCCAATGGCTCGGTGGACAACATAGCGGGTGTTATGAACAGGGAGGGAAACGTCTTTGGCATGATGCCCCACCCCGAGAGGGCTTCGGAAGACATCCTGGGTAGCCACGACGGTCTTAGGCTGTGGTATTCTCTCATCAGCGATTAAAGAGCTGCGGTAAAGAAGCGGGGGGTTCTTGTAAATTTGAGCTTTATGCAGGTTTTTGCTTTTTCTTCTCAGAATACCAGAGGAATACATAAAAGACAAAGAATAATAAAGTTCCTACAAGAGCTATACCTATAACAGTTTTATCCATCCTTGTCCCTTACAGGTAATAATATAGCAGAGCTGAAGGTATTGACAACACCAAGGGAAAATACAAACCACATTGATTCCTCACTTATCCTCTCCGATAAGCCAAGCAGAAGAGATCCAACCATTAGACCTACTCCGAAGTTCCTCTGTGCCTCAAGCAAGAACCTAAGCCTATTCTTCATGGTTTTTAATTCTAATCGGATACTTACCTAAGAACAAGCACAGAGAGGCTTAAGCCTATGGTATCCTCTTATCAGTGATTGAAGCGAGCCTTGTAAGGGAGGCTGTAAGGCAGAGAAAAGCCCGCTCGGAGTCTTTCTTGGGCTTTGAGTACCTTCGCTTCTCGGACGATTACAAAGATATACCGCGGGGAACCGCACTCTTTCAGGACACCGTTATCTGGGGGTACCCCCACATAGGAAGGATATTCATGCTCGCCAAGGGACTGAGCGAGCAGTTCAAGAACCCCTTCTGGGTGGAGGAGAAGGTTGACGGCTACAACGTAAGGGTATTCAGGGTTGAGGACAGGGTCATAGCCCTCTCAAGGGGAGGCTACATATGTCCCTTTACAACAGACAGGGTTCCCGACTTCATTGACCTCAGGTTCTTTGAGGAGAACCCAGACCTTATCCTCTGTGCAGAGGTCGCCGGTCCAGAGAACCCTTACATAGAGGAGAGTCCTCCCTTCGTTAAAGAGGACATCCGCTTCTTCGTCTTTGACATCATGAAAAAGGGGGAGCAGGGCTTCCTACCTCAGGAGGAGAAGCTATCCCTGATTGAGAGATACGCCCTCCCGGGCGTGGAGGTCTTCGGCAGGTTCACCCATGAAGATGTCTCTCAGCTGAAGGAGCTCCTCCTCAGACTAAACGAAGAAGGAAGGGAAGGAGTTGTATTTAAGGAGGACTCTCCCGAGAACAGAAGGGCAAAGTACATAACGAGCTACGCAAACCTGAGCGACATAAAGGTAACCGCAAAGAACATGCTCCAGCTTCCTCCCGAGTACTACACCAACAGGCTCCTTCGTCTCGTCCTCTTTATGGAGGAGGAGGGTATAGAGAGGACTGAGCACCTCTACGAGGAACTCGGTAGAGCCTTCATAGACGGCTTGTTTGATGCGATAGAGCAGTTTAAGAGGGAGCATAAGGTTTATAGGACCTTCCGGTGCAGGTTCAGGGACAGAAACAACGCTGTAGCCCTTATGGAGCTGCTCCACAGGACCTCAAGACACATACAGGTCATAGAGAGGGGGATAGAGGAAGAGGGCGATTACTACGTGCTCGCCTTTGACAAGGTCTTCCTCAACATGACCGGCTTGCTGGGGCACCTGTTAAGTGGCGGACTTGTGTTTGATTAGGCTCTCCAATATGCCCCGGAAGTTTTTCGGGTTTATGAACTTGATTCCAACCTTGTCCGCCCACCTCCTCAGCCCTTCGTCCGCCGTAACTACAGTCCCGTCCAGCTCAAAGGCAAGGAGAAGAACGTCCACGTCCTCTCTGCTGTCAATTATCCCCTGCCGGAGAGCCTCCCTGTACTTGTCCCTCAGCTTGTTTATAACCTTGCCCACGTCCCCTTCGGTCAGCTTTCCCGCCTCTTTGGCATGCTCCTCAGCTATTCTGAGACCCTTGTTTATCCTTCCCCTTATCTCTTCAATAAGCTCATAGAGAACCTCGCTCGGTATCATCAACTTGTACTTTCTCGGAGAGCGTATCTTGACGACCATCTCAAATTCAGGGGCAAAGGGTCCGAGGTCAACCATCTTCAGCATCTCATCGTAAACCGAGGAGGGCATGTAAAACCTGGCTCCCGAATGTATGGCGAGGTGAATGAAGTTCTCAACCGCACCCAGCTGGTCGCTCTCGCCAAAGGTCGTGTATATGTCCGGGTTCGTGAATACGCTCGTATCTAAGATGAAGTTCTCCATAAGTCCTATTTTAGCCGAGGAAAGAAACTCTTAATTGACTTTTGCCGGGAGTGTGTCAAAATTGACACTTATGGGGGGAGTTCTCATAGTGGAGGATGATGACAGCCTCAGCAGGCTGTTGGAGAGTAAGCTAAGGAGGAAGGGTTACAAAGTTGAGGCTGTCGGGAGCGGTGAGGAGGCGGTCCAGCTCCTTACCGCCAAAAGCTACGATGTCGCACTCCTTGACATAAGGCTGAGCGATATGAGCGGTCTTGACCTCCTGAGGGAGCTTAGTTCCAAGATATCTACCAAGTTCATAGTCATAACGGGCTATGGTGATGTGAACACAGCTGTGGAGGCTATGAAGGCTGGAGCCTCCGACTTCATACAGAAGCCCTTCAGCTTTGATATGCTTGAGGTGAGCCTCAGAAGGGTCTTAAAGGAGAAGAGGCTTGAAGAGGAGAACAAAGCTCTGAAGAGCTTTCTCTTTGAAAGGGGTACCGAGATAACCTTTGAAACCAAAAGCCCAGCCTTCAGGAACGTCCTTGAGATGGTAAGGAATGCGGCACTGAGCGATGTAAGCGTCCTCCTGAGAGGTGAGACGGGAACGGGAAAGGAAGTGATGGCGAGATACATCCACAGGCTATCGGAGAGGAGGGATAAGCCCTTCGTTGTGGTTGACTGCGCCGCCATACCCGAGCACCTTTTTGAGAGCGAGCTCTTTGGTCATGAGAAGGGTGCTTACACGGGAGCCTCTCAGAAGAAGCTCGGTCTCGTGGAACTTGCAGACGGGGGAACCCTATTCCTTGACGAGATAGGCGAGATTCCCCTGCCTGTTCAGGCAAAGCTCCTCAGGTTCGTTGAAACGAGGAGGTTCAGGAGGGTGGGAGGACTGAGTGAGATAAAGGTGGATGTGAGGATCATATCCGCCACCAACAGGGACCTCATGGAGATGGTGAAGAGGGGAGAGTTCAGGAGTGACCTGCTGTATAGGATAAACATAATGGAGGTTGAGATACCGCCCCTGAGGGAAAGGAGGGAGGACATACCCCTCCTTGCGGAGCTCTTCCTGAAGAAGTACAGAAAGAAGGTTAGGCAACAGACCCTTTCTCTTCTCAAGAGCTACAGCTGGCCCGGAAATATAAGGGAGCTCAGGAACGTGATAGAGAGAGCGTGCCTGCTCTCAAAGGGAGAGTATGTTGACGAACACCTGTGCCTTCCCCCGAGCCAGAGGGAGGAGACCTGCCTTGAGGATATGTTCTCCGAGATGCCCTCCCTTCAGGAGCTTGAGCTCATGTACGTTGGCTACCTCTACGGGAAGCTCAAGAGTGCAGACAAGGTGGCACAGGTTCTGGGCTGTAGCAGGAGGACGGTTTTCAGGAAGCTAAAGGAGCTGAGGGAGAGGAATGGAGACCTTGAAAAGACTTCCTTTCCCGGGGGAGCTCCTGACGTCAATTGAACCCCCGTACTCCCTGACTATGCTGTCAACTATCGCCAGCCCCAGTCCCGAACCCTCCCTTTTGTTCTTCCCCTGGTAAAAGGGTATGAATATCTTGCTGAGTTCTTCGGGTTCTATCCCCGGACCCCTGTCCTCAACTACAAAGACCCAGTTCTCGCCCTCCCTGAAGGAGCGCACCTTCACACTTTCGCCCGGTGGTGAAGCCTGAACTGCGTTCAGAACAAGGTTTAGAACGAGGTGCCTGATATCGGTTTCGTTCCCAAGTATGTAAGCCTCTTCTTCTCCCTCTATTTCAAGTCTAACTCCCCTATCCTTTGCATACACCTTCAGTATCTCCACCGAGTCCCTTACAGCCCTCTGGAGGTTCACAAAATCTTTGGTGGAGTTCCTCTTTACAAGGAGCAGTAGCTTGTCAACATAGTCCTTACAGGTGTTGACCGCATTCCTTATGACCTCAAACTCCTCACTGCTTCCAAGCTTCTCCTCAAGGTCCTCCAGGGCGAGAAGGATGGTGCTCAGGGGTGTGTTTATCTGATGGGCTATCCCCAAGGCAAGGAAGCCAACGGAGCTGAGCTTCTGAGACAGACTGAAGAGGTAGTACTTCTCCTTATCGCTCTTTATGTCCCTTATTATCTGAACTATCTTCTCACCCCCTTCAATGGGAAAGGCGCATATCTCAACCGGGACCTCCCTGTCATCGTGAGTGTAGTGGGTGTGGACGACGTTGACAGATCTCCCGCACTTCTCTATCTCCTTGAGAGGACAGGGATGGCACTCGCCCTCGCAGGGCTCGTTCTGATGGTGGGAGACAACGTAGCAGAAATTTCCGATGACCTCCTCGGGCGAGCTGTAGCCCATATCTCTGGCATACCTCTCGTTGGCGTAGATTATCCTGTAGTTCCTGTCTATAACGACCACTTCCTCCTCAAAGTGGTCAAAAACAGAGAAGTCCATCGGGATAAATTTAAGCCCCTGAGGGACTGGAATAAAGATGTCAAAGCTGGCACGGAGGGTGACACGGACGTCACCCATTCCTTCCTACGGAAGCTCTCCGATACCTTGTAGTTTAAAGGACTCCGTTTTTGGCACAAAGTTTGCACATTGAAAGAGAAGAGGGTGAGCAGATGGACAGAAGGAGCTTTATAAAGACATGCACTGCCGTTGCCGCCGCTTCCCTCGCTTCCCCCTCCTTCTTTTCCAGCATCGTTGAGGCACAGGAGGGTAGCTTCAAGGCTTACAAGAAGG
>NZ_JBWONM010000071.1:0-2712 GCF_056450045.1 Hydrogenivirga sp. | reverse complement strand
TACCCTGTGATAAAATATGAAGCCTACAGATGCTAAAGCTCGTGGTTGTCAGACATGCGGAAAGCCAATGGAATCCTATCGGTCGCTATCAGGGACTCCTTGACCCGGACCTGACCCAGAGGGGGAGGCTTCAGGCTGAAGCTCTCGCTTCAGAGCTTAAGAAGGAGAACATATCTCGCATATACACCTCCCCTCTCAAGAGGACCTATGAGACCGCTAAGATAATAGCCCAGAAACTTGGAGCTCCGCTCCACAAGGAGGAGAGGGTCATAGAGATAGACCACGGGAACTGGTCGGGTATGCTCGTTGAGGAGGTAAGGGAAAGGTTCCCTGAGGAGTTCCGCCTATGGATAGAGGAGCCCCATAAGGTGAAGTTTGAGGGCGGTGAGAGCCTCCAGGACGTTTACGAAAGGGTGAAGGACTTCCTTCAGGATATAAAGGAGAGGCACAGGGAGGAGACGGTTGCCGTCGTTTCCCACACAGTACCTATAAGGTGCATGTACTGCGCCCTCTTAGAGGTTGAACTGACAAAGTTCTGGAGTTTTGGTTGCGACAACGCTTCCTACTCCGTAGTCCTCATGGAGGAAGAGAGGAACGTCCTTCAAAAGCTGAACATAACCTGCCATCTGGGGGAGTTGTATGTTGAAGCTCACAGGGCTCTTTAGCCTTCTGATACTTATAGCTCTGACCTTTGGACAGCCCCTCAGCGAGAGCATAAGCCTTAAAGTCAAGGTGGTCGGGAGGGTCCTGGAGGACAAGCCCAAGCTCCTCCCACCGGACAAGATAGATGTGAGCTCCTCCCTCTCCTACCTTGACCTGTCGGGCAGGCTCCTTGAACCCCCCCACAGGATTGAGGAGATGAAGATAGAGGCTCCCAAGGAAGGGGGAGGTTGTGGGGGACCCAAGGACAGGTCTTACTACACAGCGGGCGTGAAGTACTACCTGAAGGGTGAACTCAAGAAGGCTGAAAGCAGGATGCTTGACGTTCTCACGGTCCAGAGCTCAGCCTTCAGCCCTATGGCTGAGTACGTGCTCGGTCTCATATACTCAAGGGAAGGTAAGCTTGAAAAGGCTGAGAAGTTTCTCAGGAGCTCCTGCAACGCCCAGCACCAGTACAAACAGGCTGCCTGTGAAGCCTTTTACGGGATCAGCTTCAAGCTAAGGGGTGAGCCGGTAAAGACCGAAAGTCCGGAGCTCTGGAGGATAGTGTACGAGATAAGGACCTCCGGTGAGGTGAACTCTCCAAGCTGTAAGGGAGTCGTGTTCAAGGACTACTGCTCCTACGTAAAGAGCTTCGCCGCAGGCGAGATAGATGAGGATTACAGGGAGAGCACGGAGCTTCGCAGGGCTATAGTCCTTCTGAAGGAGGATAGGCTCGCTGAGTCTGGGGAGATACTCAGGAGGCATCTCTCACCCACGGACAGGCACAGAAGCATCGCCCTTTATTACCTGGGGGTGATAGCCTACAAGAAGGGGAAGGAAAGAGAGGCTTACAGGTACGCTTCTCTGCTTGAAACCACAGAAGAGGAGCTCGCCAAAAACCTCTTCCTGCTTATATCGGGGAAAGACCCTTTGCTCTCAAGGATAGCCTACGAGGTTACGGGCTCTAAGGAAGCTCTCAGAGTGTCTGGCATACACTCTTACAACAGGGGTAGGTATAAGATAGCTTACGCTGAACTCACCAAGGCTGGGGAGCACATGCTCGCAGCCCTTGCGGCTATAAGGGAGGGGGACTACAAGAGGGCGTACCTCTCCCTAAAGAACGTATCCTCCAAGGACAGGGACTACTACCTCTGGCTCTTAGAGACCCTCTACTGGCTCGGCAAGGACGGGGAGATGGAGAAGGTACTCAAAGACATTGAAAGCTCCTATCCAGACCTGTACCGGGAGTACATGGGTTGGCTAAGCTTCAGGAAGGGGGACTGGCTCAGTGCCTACAGGCTATTCAAAGACCCCTACCATAGAGCGATAGCTCTCTTCAATGCGGGCAGGTATGAAGAGGTCCTTAAGACTCTTAAGGACACGAAGAGCCTCAAGGAGAGGCTGCTAAAGGCAAAGGCAGCCATATCCTTAGGGATGGGTGGGCTCGCCCGAAAGTTCCTGACCCAGGAAAGCCCCGAAGAGATATACCTCTTGGGAATGAGCTACTTTATAGAGGGGAAATACAGAGAGGCTATCAGCTACTTTAAGAAGCTCTTAAAGGAGGAAGCCCTCAAGAGCAGAGCTATGTTGAGGATAGCGGACTCATACTACAACCTCGGGAACTACGACAACGCACGGATGCTCTATAAGGAGATACTCAGCCTCTACCCTGACTCTCCGGAGGCTACCGATGCAACCCTCGCCTTAGCACAGATTGAGCTTCAGAAGCCGAGCGGTGACCTTGAGAGGCTTATAGTTGAGTTTGAGAGCAAGTTCCCGGGCTCACCTATGATACCCGATCTCAAGTACCAGCTTGCTTCCCTCTACCTGAAGGAGGGAAAGAAGGAGGAGGCTAAGAAGATACTTGAGGAACTCCTTGAACTTGAGGCTTACAGACCAAGAGCGATGCTCAAGCTCGCCGAAATTGAGGAGAACCCTGTCAGGAAGGAGGAGATGCTCAAGGAGGTAATAAAGATCGGCGGTAAGAAGGAAAAGAAAAGGGCAACCGCCATGCTCATGAGCCTCTATCTTGAGAAAAAGGAGTTTGAGAAGCTCGCCGACTTCCTCAGC
>NZ_JBWONM010000070.1:0-11529 GCF_056450045.1 Hydrogenivirga sp. | reverse complement strand
GGGAGTGGGATGTTGAATACGCAAGAATAGCTGGAGTAAAACAACTCGGCAACGTCATGTTAGGTGTAGTAGGTGGCTGGACCTCACCTACAGGAACAGATCCGTTCATAAGCCTTGATTATCATGGAAGAAGATTAACTCGCCAGAAAGCCACTCCCCATGGCGCCTTAAGCAACAAAGGTCTTCAGGATATATTTGACTTCAATAACAGAGGGGCATCAGTTTACGCCTTCATTGCGAATACACTATATGTGAACTTAGGAGCCTACACTGGTTCCTCCAGACTTGAGAATGAAGACATAGGCATAGAGGAAGAGATAATAAACAAGAAAAGCTCAGACCCTCTGGATCTATACGGAAGGATTGCAGTTTTGCCCCCAACTGGGTTTGCTGATATAAATGTCGGAGCTTTTCTTTACTCGGGAGAGGATAAACTCCAGAGACCTGATGGCACAGATTTGGTTATAAACTCTACTACCTATACTAAGGACAAGGCTACGAGAATAGGTCTGGACCTTGGTGTTCAAAAGTATGTATCTGGGAATTTTATACTTGAGCTCCTCGCCCTTTATCTTGACGGTAAGGACAAGTTTTCTTCCTCTGCAGGAACGCAGGAAGTAAAGCACCGAGGCTTTAATCTTTCCGGAACAATATATTGGAAAAATAGATTGGGAATTTCCGTAGTTTACGGACAGTACAAGTTCAAAGACGACATACCTTTAACGGAGGACAACGAAGACGGTCTGAAGAGGAAGGACACAACCCTGCACATCTCCTACCTTATTAGACCGAACGTTAGGGTAGGGGCTGAATACACAAGCTACAACTACTCAAGGGGTGAGGACTCCCATCTCACGTCCCTCATACTGGACTTCGCCTTTTAAGAAAAAGGGGGCGCCTGCCCCCTTTCGTTTAACCCTTCATCAGATACTTGGCGAAGGCAAGTATCCCGAGAATGAGGAAGAGGACGACGAGAACCCATATGAGTCCCATCCCCCAGCCGTGCATTCCCCAGTCCATCATAGCCTACCTCCTAATGCATGTGCTTCATATCAGTGTGTCCCATATCAAGGTGCTTCAAGAACTCATGGTCTATATCTCTGAACCTTAGAACCTTCTTACTCTTTGCAAACTTCTTTGCCTTTATAAGGCTTTTAAAGCCAACGATGTCTGGACCCATGGGACCCTCTTCAACGGGCACGTAGTAGGCTCTTGTTCCGTCTATCCACTCACCGCTTGAGAAGTCCTTTACCCATATCTGAGACACCCTGTCCCTGTTCTTGAAGTAGTACTGCAGGGCGTGTTTTGGCGATTCCGTATAGACGTACTCACCGCTTTTGAGCTTGAGCTGGGATGTGAAAGCGGGCATCATGTTCACGTCCATGCCACAGACAACGCACCTTGCACCCTTTGGGGGCTCCTTTGGCTGGGCAAAGACAAGAGCTGTAAAGAGGAGAAGGAAAAGAGACAGCTTCCTCACAATCATCTTGACACCCCCAGACCGAAGTCGTAAACGAGCTTACCTCCGAGATTCCCCTGATAGAGAAGGAGGAGAACCCCTATAAGGAGAAGAAGCATGTAAAGATGATGGAGCATATTTGAACCCTTCAGAGAGTAAAGAGCCCTGAGTAGTATGAGAAGGGAGAAGAGGAAGGCAAGGGCTATGCCTATGGTCTCATGGGTGTGGAGAAGCTCAAGGGCTCTCTCCTCTATAGGAAGGTTCTCCATGGATTCATGAGCTATGTATCCCGTCAGGGCTGCACCCACAACGGCACCGGAGGACAGCAAGAGGGTGAAGAACTCCACCCCATCGGGCTTCCTTCCCCTGAGGTGGTAAAAGCCCTCCAGGAGGAGGGCAAAGAAGGGAAGAGCTATAGCAAAGTGAACGACGGGCGGATGGAGCTTGACGATGGAAGGATAGCCTATCTCCTGCTTGGGCACCTTTTCAGCAGACCTTTCGTGGGAGAAGGAAAAAAGGAAAAAGAGAAGAGGCGCGCAGGAAACTATTATAAACCTCCTCACTTGAGCATCTCCTTCAATTTTTTCTTAAGCTGGGGATTCTTCTTGAGGGCTTCCTTGAAAGCCTCAGGGTGCATGGTCATCATGTGGAGCATCCTCTCAGCCATCTGGGGAGCTTTCCTCTGTGCCAGCTTCTGCATAAGCTCCTGACGGCACTTTTGCATGTGCTCCATTATGAGCTTCTGGGTTTGGGGGTCCTGCATCATCCCCATCATGCCCATTCCACCCATACCCATCATTCCGCCGTGCATACCCATCATCCCCATCATAGGCATCATGGGCATCATAGGCTGGTAGTAGCCGTAGGGTTGCATGGGCATCTGCTGTCCCATACCTCCCATCATGCCTCCCATCATCTGGGAGAAACCTGCTGCCGACAGACCTATGGCTGCCAGTGTGGATAGAAGTAGCTTCTTCATGGTACACCTCCTTTTAGCGTATTAAAAAGAAATCTTTCTCCTCCATACCCCAACCGCTCATGGTCCCATCGGGAGAGAAAACACCCTGCGCAGCAGTGTCCTTGAGGAGAGCCACTATACAATCGGTCGGGACGTGCCCCTCCACAAACCTTCCCTCTATAAGCATCGTGTGGCAGGAGCGTTTGTCAATGGGAACTCCGAGCTCGTCCTTCTTCTTAAAGAGCTCCTCCGGGCTCACCTCCACCCTATTCACCTTGTAGCCTTTCTCCTCAAGCCTCTTGAAGTACTTGTGACAGCACCCGCAGTTGGGGTTGTAGAAAGCGGTTATCTCCTTGGCGAAGGAGAAGCCGAGCAAGATTGATAAAACTATAAGCCACCTCATATCACACCTCCTTCAGTGATGGTGATGTCCTCCTCCGCTTTCACCGTAAACGCCCCTGATCTGTGCCTCCGAGTCAAGCAGGAAGGTTCCCCTCGTGACCACCTTCTGACCCTCTTTGAGCCCGTGCCTTACCTCGTAAAAGCCTTCCGCACGCCTTCCAAGCTTTACCTTCACGGGCATGTACATGCCGGGCTCCATCTCCACGAATACGAGGGTCCTCCTTCCTGTATCAACGACGGCTGTCTCCGGAACGGCGAGGACATTTCCGATGGGAACCTCAAAGAGAACTTCAACGAGGGTGTTGGGCTTGAGGGCTATCCCCCTGTTTGCCGTTCTTATCCTGACCTTGACGGTCTTCGCCTTCGGGTCTGCCTCGGGGAATATGTAGTCCACCCTTCCCTCAAGCATGTTATCCGGGTTATCCTCTGGGGTTATCAGGGCTTGGGTGCCTCTCTTTACATAGCGAGCCTGCTTGAAGGGTATCTCAGCCACTATCCACACCGTTGATATGTCCGCTATCCTGTAGGCTGTGTGTCCTTCCTTCACGTAGCCTCCCTCATAGACCCTCTTTGAGATGACGACCCCGTCAGCGGGAGACCTCACGACCTCCTTAACTGATAGGTACTTTAGCTTTTCCTCAGCCTTCTTTATTAGGTCGGGGTCGCCCTTTTCCTTGGCAAGGCGAAGCTCATCAAGGGCTATCTGTATATCGGGACTGAGAACCCTCATCAGAGGGGTTCCCTTTCTTACGTACTCTCCCTCAAACCTCCCGTAGGTATCCTCAACCCAGGCGTCCGCTCTGACGGTGACGTCGTAAATCTTTGCGAGGTCGTAGCTCACATAACCCACCGTTGAGAAGCTCTTTACGAGCTCCCTTCTCTGAACGGGCTCCGTGATAACCCCGAGGAGCTGGAGCTTGTCCTTGCGGACCATTATGTGACCTGCGTGGGCGCTCGTTGCAGGTCCACCTCCTGCTAGGGCTTTCTTGGAAAGGGGGACGAAGACATCCTTGGTGACCATACCGTCATCAAAGACAGCCCTTATCTGCCATGGACCCTCCATGCTTACCTTTAGCTCCCCCTCGTAGACTCCGGGTTCAACCTCCCTGAGGGCTGCTGCATCCCTCATCTCATCCATGCCGGGCATGGGTGGCATGTAGAAGTACAGTTCCCTGAGGTTCTTCGGAGGGCTCACCTCAATCCTTATCCTGTTGTTTCCAGCCTTTATGGTTCCGTCCCTGGAAAGTATCCTAATCTTTACCCCTCTGTCCTCAATGGTGATGACCTCCCTGTAGTTACCGCCTCCGCTCCTGAGGAGCAAGAGGGAAACTGCCAGCAGAAGAACTACCGCCACAGCCAAAAATACCCACTTCTTCATTGCAACGCCTCCGCTTTTGCCACTATCTGGTTCAGCTCCTTTACAAGCCTTGCCCTGTCAAGCTCAAGGGACCACAGGAGCCTGTAAGCCCTGAGTATCTCCCTTATGTCAGTCTTTTCGTACCTGTAGGCGAGAAGGAGAGCCTCAATCTCCTTCTTCTTCTCCTCAATCTCCCTCTCAACGGTGTCAAGTATCTCAGAGCTTATCCTGTAGGACTCTTCAAGGGCTCTGAACTCGCCCGAGACCCGAAGCTTCACATCCTCAAACTCATAGAGCTTGGCGTTGTACTTTTCCTTCTTCTCCATGACGAGGAGGTCTTCCCTTTTCCTCTTCCAAACCGGAAGTGTGAAGCCGACCCTGAGGGTTATTAGGTTCGGTATGTCCGGTCTTATGCCGTAGCCTGCAGAGAGGAAAAGGTCGGGGTAGTGCTCAACCTTAGCCCTCTCAACCTCCCTCTTTATCACGGAGAGCTCCTCCGTGAGGAGCCTAACCTCCACGTTCTTCTCGGGGGAAAAGTTGGTGGGGAATCTGAGCACATTAAGCCCTTCCCCCTTCAGCTCAACCTCTCCCCCGGCGAGAGCCTTCATACGTTCAAGGGATGTTTCTCTTATTATGCGAGCCCTTGCGAGCATCTCTTCAACCTTCAGGAGCTCAACCTTCAGGAGAATCAGGTCCGACAGGAGAGCCTTCCCGTACCTGTACTTCTCCTCCGTTATGTCCATAAGGGACTCTATCTCCGTCTTCATGCTGTTTAGAACCCTCTCCATCTCAAAGGAGTAGGAGAACTCCCAGTAGAGCTCCTTCAGCTTTCTGACGAGCTCCTTTGTGAACTTCTCCCTCTTGAGGTCCACCTCCCTGCTCTTCTGAAGGAAGATTGCGGAGCTTCTCTCCCTCTTTACAGGAAGGACGTACTTCTGGGAGAGGTAGAGGGCAAAGCTGCTCATTGGGTTGCTCTTGTCGGGAAAGTACTTCTTCGTATCTATGTTGTTGAGGGCAAAGGAGAGCTGGGGGTTTGGCAGGCTCTCCGAGTATCTCGCCCTGTGTTTGAGGGACTCTTTCACCCTTTCGTAGGACTTTAGGCGGGGGTTGTTCTTGAGGGCAAACTCTATCAAGCTGTCAAGCTCACCAGCTATCCCCACTCCCGAGAGGATAAGGAAGAGCAAAGCCGCGATAAGTTTCATCGGCTTTAATCATATGTGGTTAAAGACGTGAATTCAATATTGATGATTTCCGTTAATTTAACGTAAATTTGAACAAAATCTCTTTTTCTGAGGTGAAGAAGCTAATATAATCTTTCTACATGGAGAAGTTCCTCCTCGTTCTCTTCGCCTACCTCTTGGGCTCCGTTCTTTTTGGAGAGCTCGTGGCAAAGCTCAAGGGTGTTGACATAAGGCAGGTAGGGAGCGGGAACGTGGGGGCGACGAACGTGAGCAGAGCCCTCGGGAAGAAGTACGGCATCCTCGTTTTCTTCCTTGATATGCTCAAGGGCTTCCTTCCCACCGCCTTGGCGGTCTCCTTCTACGGGGTTGAGAGCAAGGCTGTCATGTTCGTTGGCATAGCGAGCGTCCTCGGGCACATGTTCTCGGTCTTTGACCACTTCAGGGGAGGTAAAGGTGTGGCGACAGCCTTCGGCGTTGTTCTCGCCCTCTCCGTCAAGTTAGCTATCCTCCTGATCCTTGTCTGGGGCGCCGTTTTGCTCTGGAAGAGGTACGTCTCCTTAGCCTCAATAGCCGCCTCCCTCCTCTCTCCGGTCGTCTTTGCGGTGGCGGGCTATCCCCTCCACATAGTTCTCATGGCTCTTATAATAGCCCTGCTCATTCTCGTAAAGCACAGCTCAAACATAGAGCGCCTGAGGAGAGGTGAAGAGCCGAAGGTATGAAGCTGCTGTTCTCAGCCCTGCTGATAAATTTCCTATTCCTGACCTTCAGGGTCCTTTACGTGCTCCTTTATCCCATAGACCTCTCCCCCGAGGAGGCTCAGTACTGGGACTGGTCCAGACACCTTGACCTTAGCTACTACTCCAAACCTCCCATGGTCGCCTACCTGAACTTCCTCTCAACATCCCTGCTGGGGAACACGGAGCTCGGTGTGAGGATAACCCCAATAGTTCTCTCCTTCCTCCTGTCGGTGGCTGTCTTCTTCTTCGTTAGGGAGGTCCTGGACGAAAGGTTCGCCTTCTTAGCCTCTGTCTTCCCAAATCTCCTGATCGGTGGGGCGATAAACTCCCTCCTCATGACTACCGATGCACCCCTCCTCTTCTTCTGGGGGCTCAGCTCAATGCTCATATACAGGGCTGTCCAGAGAAACAGCCTATCCCTCTGGCTAGGCGTGGGTGTGTTTGCGGGGCTCGCCTTCCTGAGCAAGTATCCTGCTGTCTTCCTCTTTCCCCTCACGCTCCTGTACATTTTCCTCGTCAGGAGAGAGCTCCTCCTCTCACCGAAGCCCTACCTCTCCCTTATTCCAGCTTTCCTCCTTTCCCTGCCCGTTCTCGTGTGGAATATCCAGAGGGACTTTATATCCTTTCGCCACGTCTCAAGCCTTGCGGACAAGGGAGCAAGCTTCCCAAACCTCTCCTCCTTCCTTGAGTTCGTCGGAGGGCAGATGCTGCTCCTCTCGGTAATTCCCTTCTTCTTCATGGCTTACGGCTGGTGGAAGGCTTTAAGGTCAAGGGACAGGTTCCTCCTCTTTCTCACGATTTACTCCCTTCCAGTCTTCCTCTTCTTCTCAGCTCTCGCCCTCAGGAAGAAGGTTTACGCCAACTGGGCTGGCTTTGGCTACTTTACGGGTGCGATGCTTGCGGTCATCTTCTTAGAAAACCTCCGAAGGAGGTCCTCAAAGCTCTTCTACGCAGTGGTGCTGTCCTGCTTCTCTCTCGTAGTCCTGCTCCACTTCACGCCCCTTCTGGACCTTTTAGGGCTGAGGTCCCTTCTTCCCCCGAAGAGAGATCCAGTCAAGGTGATGGTCGGGTGGGAGAGGCTTGGGAGGGAGGTGAGCAGGGTGCGAAGGGATGAGTTCATCTTCTCCACAGCCTACCAGATCGCCGCCGAGCTCGCCTTCTACGTTGATGGAAACCCGAGGACTTACGTCTTCCACATGGGAAGGAGGACCCAGTATTTCCTCTGGAGGGAGGGTCTGGGCGGCTACAGGGGCAAGAACGCCCTCTTTGTCACCTACGGTGGACTCCCCGAAAGGGTTAAAAGGCACTTCAAAAGCCACGAATTCTTAAAGGAGGTTGAGGTCATCTGGCGGGGAGAGCGGATAAGCAGCTTCAGGATTTACAGGCTTAAGGGCTTTGTGGGTAGGTTTGATGAGGTTCCAAAGGGCTATTAGGTATCTTCTCACCTTCTACCTCTGGGGCTTTATCACCTATCAGCTCCTTCCTGTGAAGATCATCCCCTCGGTTAACTACGCCCCGAGGGAGCTCTACCCCCAGCCGGTCGTCTACAGCTACGCTTTCGCCTACGATGTAAAGACAGCCTTCTCCAACAACGCCGGGAGCCTGAAGAACCTCATGAGGGTTATGGAGGAAAAGGGTATAGACATGGTCTTCGGTGACTTTCCTGAAAGCATAGGCAACAGGCTCTTCCCCACAAAGGAGGCTGAGGAGTGCAGGGTGATAAGGTCCTCTGAGATTCCCCTCTGGGAGGATACCCTCTACCTTGTTTTTGAGTGGGTTCCGAAGCTCATCGCTGGTAAGGTTCCTGAGAGCATCTTCTCAAGGAGGATATACGACAAGCCCTCAAAGTGCTACCTCTTAGCCCACGACAGGAGGGTTCTCTTTACCACCTTCTTCGGTCTGGAGCTCCCGACCTACGAGGGGATACTCAGCGGCGGGAAGAACATATACCTATCAAAGGATGTGCTCCTGAGGGAGCCATACTCGGAGGACTTCTTCAGGAGAGCCCTCGTCCTCTTTGGAAGAGAGAAGGTCAGGGCTCTTGCTTACTCGGAGAGGAGCTTTTACCTTCCGGGAGGAAGCACCGTTTACAGCTTCAGGTACGTGATTGACACAGATGTGAAGAATCCCCTCATAGTGCTCTTTCACAACGGGAAGCGGAAGGGAATATATGAGCAGAGGAGGATAAACGTACCTGTCGGGGAAAGGGGCGACTACGTAGCCCATGTCCTCACCTATAAGTTCAAGGTAAACATCTTTTACTTCGGTCTTAGGAGCGTAGCCCTAATCTCCTCCATCCGCCTGATGTAAAATAGAGCGGATGCGAGCTTTCGTTGGCTACTTCACCACCAAGGGCATCTACGAACACGTTGAGAAGCTCAAGGAGGAGACCAAGGGATACCTGAAGGGGAAGTGGATAGAGCCCCAGAACCTCCACGTCACCTTTCAGTTCTTGGGAGATATAAGTCAGGAGCAGGCTGTTGGCGTTCTCAAGAATCTCCAGCAGATAGCGGAAAAGTACACACCCTTCAAGGTTCAGTACAGGTCCCTCGGAGTCTTCCCCGATAGGAAGAGACCAAGGATACTCTGGATAGGGGTATCCCGGGGGGAGAACAAGCTAAAGAGGATAGCAAACGAGGTGGCTAAGCTGAACAGGAACGCCGGGGTTAGGGTTGACTCAAAGCCCTTCCATCCCCACGTTACCATCTGCAGGATAAAGGAGGTTGACAGGAAGAAGCTGGGAGGCTTGATGAACAGATACAGGAGCTTTAACTTCGGTGAGGAGGTGGTTGACAGGATAGCTCTCATCTCAAGCTCCCTCACGAGCATAGGTCCCATATACAGCGTCGTTGAGGAGTTCTACTTCAGGAGGAAGGAGGATTGACTACGTACAGGGATGCCGGCGTTGATATAGAGAGGGCGAACGAGTTCGTCAGGTACATAAAGGAGAAGGTTAAAAGGAACTTCCCCTCTGGACTCTTTACAGACTTCGGAGGCTTCGCCAGCGGTTTTGAGCTAAAGGGCTTTAGAAATCCGGTGATATTCTCCTCTACCGATGGCGTCGGAACCAAGCTGAAAGTTGCCCAGGAGATGGGCATCCACGACACGGTTGGGATAGACCTCGTCGCCATGAACGTTAACGACCTCATTACCACAGGGGCGAAGCCCCTCTTCTTCCTTGACTACATAGCTACGGGCAAGATAGAGCTTGAGACCCTAAAGAGGGTGATAGACGGTATAGTGGAGGGATGCAGTAGGGGTGAGGTTGTCCTCGCCGGAGGGGAGACCGCCGAAATGCCAGGCTTCTATCCGGAGGGCGTTTACGACCTTGCAGGCTTCTGTGTGGGTGCCTGCGAGAGGGAGGAGGTCCTTACCGGAAGGGATATAGAGGAAGGGGATGTCCTGATAGGGATGAAGTCCTCTGGGTTTCACAGCAACGGCTTCTCCCTCATAAGGAAGGTTCTCGCAGACAGAGGTATAAAGCTCTCCGACAGGATTGAGGAGCTCAACATGAAAGTTGGGGAGGCTCTCCTGATTCCCACGAGGATATACACGGGAGAGGTCAGAAGGCTGAGGTCAGCGGTAAGGGTAAAGGGGCTTGCCCACATAACTGGTGGCGGGATCCCTGAAAACCTGATAAGGATACTGCCTGAGGGTATAAAGGCTGTGGTCAGGAAGGAGAGCATACCCGAAAACCCTCTCTTTAGCTGGATACAGAGGCTCGGTGGTATTGAGGAGAGGGAGATGTTTAGGACCTTCAACATGGGTGTCGGCATGATAGCGGTTGTGGGAAGGGATGAGGCGGAGAGGGCTATTGAAGCCCTCGGAGGGGAGGGCTTTCTCTGCGGTCACCTTGAAAAGGGGGAGAGGTCCGTTGATATCATCTGAGGGCTAACTCGGTTATGCCCCTGGCTATGTCCTCTCCAAAGGTCCTGAAGGAAGAGTGCATCTCTATCAACCTCTCAAGAAGGTCGGTGTTGAGCATAACGTCCTTTCCCACCACCTTGAAAAGGTCAAACCTCTCGGCGAAGCTCTCTATCTCATCGTAGTAGCCCGGGTTCTTGTAAAGGTAGAAGACCTCGGGGAAATACTTGGAGAGGAATAGGATGACCTCCTCTATAGGGACGTGTTCTCCGTTTATGTGGGCGTCTATAAAGCCCTTCTCCTCCCTTATCAGAACCTCCGCGCCGTTCCTTTCGGCGAGTATGAGGGCTGCCATAGGTATGGCTACGAGGGTGGTCAGATCTATCTCCTGGAAGTTGTCTCCGAGAAGGTCCTTCTTTCCACCCAAGGAGAGGGAACTCTCAGCCTCATCGTAGTAGTAGATGTGGTTCAAGCCTTCCGTAAAGGAGGAGTAGTGGGCGTTCTCAACGTGGGCATACCTCTTACCCGTCTTGCCGAATATGCTGAAGCTCTTGTCCGAAAGCAGGAAGGTGTTGTAAGCACCGTGCTCAGCCTTTAGGAAGCTCCCCTCGTAGCTACCGCTGGAGAGAACTTCCATATCCCTCGTGAAGTAAATCACGTCCTTCTCGGTTATCACCACTGGTCCCTCGTAGTCGGTCAGGAGCTTAAGACCATCTGCTATCGCCTTCTCTGCAACCTTCTCACCTTCCCTCGTTAACCTGTAGAGGAAGCTCTGGCTCAGGACGTAAAGGTCTCCGCCCAAGATGGCAACAGATCTTATGGGCTTCTCAAGCACATCCGACACTGGAAGCCTGACCAGCTCAGCCTCAACGAACCTCTCCGCAGGTATCCTGTATACACCCTCAGCGGTGTTTAGAAAGACCTCCCTGAGGTCGGTGTCTATATCCTTAACTTCGTTTCCAACATCAACCTCAACGGTCTCACCGCTCCTCCTGTCCATCCTCATGAGACGGGAACCGCCCGCACCTATCAGGTGATACCTCGTGTTGGCAAGCCTCCTCGGGGTTTCGGAAAGCTTTGCCGACTGCCAAACAACCTCCGCTCTTGAGCTCTCAATAAACTCTTTCTTGGAGATACCCTCAACCCTGTAGTCCCTTGAGACAAATATCCTCTCTCCGTCGCAGTAAAGTTCCATTTTTACCTCCTCCAGTATTGTATCACCTGCACTTCTTGAAGTTTATCTCCTCTATACCCAGAAGCTGGGCGTACTGGAGCTGAGTCTGGGTCATGAGCTTGAGCACGTCCTTCTCGCTCTTAGGGTCTTTGATGCTTATTGTAAGCCTCTTCCTGCCCTCTCCCTCAGCCTTCACCCTGCAGACCGGTATCTTCAGCTCCTTAGCCTCCTCAAAAAGGATCTTGGGAAAGAGACCCCTCTTGACGTAGAGGAGCTTCTCGTAAGCGGCACTCACCCTGCGGTAGAAGCGCTGGAACCTGCCGCCTTCCTCAAGCATGTACTTGTCCTTCATGCTGTAGAGGGGATAGCCGTAAGAGTTGAGTTCATCAAGTATCTC
>NZ_JBWONM010000069.1:0-17569 GCF_056450045.1 Hydrogenivirga sp. | reverse complement strand
TCAAGGATAGTTCTGAGCTCTTCCAAGGAGCAGTCCATGCCCATGACCCTTCCGTTCTCAATGGCTATCACACAGAGGTTTGAGTTGGCGACCTCAACCGTCTTACTCTCCTTCTCGTTTGCAAGCTTTATGATGGTGTTCAGAAGCCCAAGCTGGTGGGAATCCTCCTCAGCGCTCAGGCGGTGGAGATAGTTCAGCTTGTTGAGGAGCTCTAAGGGATTGAAGGGTTTCTTTATGAAGTTAAGCTCCGAAAAGCCCGCCTTCCTGAACTTCTGCTCGTCCTCGTCCCTGTCCAGCAGGAAGAAGGGTGGAGGTATCCTGTCCTCCTTCCAGGAGGTGAACCAAGCCTTAACATCGGTGTGATTGACCATGACTATGTCTATATCGGTTGAGTTTATAAGCTCCCGGAACATCTTGTCGTTGGTCGCTATGAGGAGCTTATGCCCGGTGACGTTGAATATGTCCCCCAGGAGGGGAAAGACCTCCCTATCCCTGTCCAGCAGTAGAGCCTTTATAGACATCACTCTATCTCCTTCTTCTTAGAAGCCACCTCAAGGAGCTTTAGGTTCTCCTTGAGTATGTTTATTGACTGAACGACCATAAAGAAGGCGTGTTCAACCCTGAGGAGAGCTCCCTGAAAGGAGAGGTCATCTTCTACAAGCCTCAGCTCTCTGAACCTCCTATAAAACTCATCTATATCGCTGCCACACTCTATCAACCTCGGGATCATCTCCTTGTAGAGCTTCAGTGCCTCCTCCCTCGTGTCCATAGCTCCCCTCCTCAATAAGTATAATCCAGCTTTTCCTGGTCAAGGGCTTTTTCAATCTCTTTTTCTAAATCAACGCTACCTTTTCCCCTCTTTGCAAGGATAAAGAACTCCTCATTCCCCTTTGTCCCCTTAGGAAAGGACTTCCTTATACCCAAGATGCCAAAGCCCAGCTCTTTCAAAAAGCCAGCTACCTTCCCTATCGCCTCCTTTCTGTGCTCTCTTTCCCTGACTATGCCCTTCTTAACTTTTTTTGGACAGAGCTCAAACTGGGGCTTTACCAGAGCAAGGAGAATGCCTTTCTCTTTGAGGAAACCGACTACGCTGGGGAGGACCTTTGTTAGGGATATGAAGGACACATCAACCGTGATGAGATCAACCTTTTCTGGAATGTGGTCTTGGGTTAGCTCCCTTGCGTCCGTCTTTTCGTGAAGCACCACCCTTGGGTCTTCCCTGAGCTTCATGTCCATCTGTCCCCTTCCAACGTCAACGGCGTAAACCCTTTCGGCACCGTGCTGGAGGAGGCAGTCGGTAAACCCGCCTGTGGAGGAGCCTACGTCAAGGACGACCATACCTTCGGGGTCAATACCGAAGGACCTCAGGGCACCCTCCAGCTTCTCTCCCCCCCTTGAAACGTACCTTGGCAGGCTGAGGACCTTGACCTCCTCATCGCCCTTGAGCCTGTGTCCGGGCTTGTCTATCCTTGTCCCGTTCACATAGACCTGTCCAGCCATTATGAGAGCCTGTGCCTTCTCCCTTGAATCCACAAGACCTTTCTCAAGCAGGAGTTTGTCAAGCCTCACCATTACCTTTATAATATTAGGTTTGTTCACCAACTAAATCTTCCGGAGGTGCAGGATTGGACATACTTTCTCAGGTAGCAAAGGATGTTCAGAAGGAAACTAAGGTAAGGCTCCACAGGAGAAACGTTGAGAGGGTTCTCTCAGCCCTCCTGACAACGGGAGACTTCTGGAAGCTCGTTGACCTTTCCGACCTGCCCGTGCCTGCAGCGGCTGGGATAGTTAGGAGGCTCCTCTCCGAAGGGATAGTCTTTATAAACGACAAGGAGGACATACTCCTTACCCAGAAGGGATACGACCTCGTGGCAGAGCTCGGTATAGAGCCAATAGTGGATTACTCCTGCCAAGCCTGTGAGGGCAGGGGTGTGCCCTTCTATGCGGACAAGGAGCTTTACAGAACCTTCGTTGAGCTGGCAAAGGATAGACCGAAGGCTATAAGGGATTACGACCAGGGCTCTGTTACGCCTGAGACCACGGTGTCAAGGGTTCTCTTCATAGAGTCAAGGGGCGACCTTAAGGGAAAGGATGTGATAGTGATGGGGGCGGAGGATGACCTGACCGGTCTTGCGGTCGCCCTTACGAGGAAGGCGAGAAGGGTCCTGGTTATAGATATAGACGAGAGGCTCATAGACTACGACAACAGGATATTTAAAGAGCTGGGGATAGACAACGCGGAGGCTATGGTCTGGGACCTTAGAAACCCCTTCAGGGAGGATATGCTCGGTCAGTTTGACGTCTTCATAACGGACCCGCCAGAGACCTTTGCAGCCTTCAGGGCATTTATAGGGAGGGGTATCGCCACCCTCAAGGACGAGGGATGTGCCGGCTACTTCGGTCTCACCCTCAGAGACTCCTCCATATTCCGGTGGAAGGAGTTTCAGGAAACCCTCATAGGTGAGTACGGAACCGTTATAACGGACATAGTCCAGGACTTCAACCACTACATGAACTGGGAGTACCACCCGGAGACAAAGGCAGCCCAGGTGGCTCCTGTAAAGAGGAATCCTCAGGATATCTGGTACAGGTCAGCCTGGTACAGGATAGAGACACTCCCCGGCTTCAAGAGATGGAACGAGCCAATATCTGACGAAGTCTTCTATCTTGATGAAGAAGGTTCTACTACTTAGCCTGTTCCTGATAGTAGGCTGGGTTTTCGGTAGAAGGGAGGGCTACGAGCTTTCCCTCCCTCCCGAGCCTCTCTATGAAGAGGTCCCCAGCGAACTTGAGCCTCTTGTGAACTTCAAGACCGTTGAGAGCTCTCGCCCGGACATATGGCCCGTAGTTGGGATAATAACCTCCGATTACGGATGGAGGAGGCTCCGTCGCAGGAGGGAGTTTCATTCGGGGGTTGATATAGGAGCACCTTACGGTAGCAAGGTTGTGGCAACGGCAGAGGGGTACGTCCTCTTTGCCGGCTGGGTTAGGGGTTATGGAAACACCGTCGTTCTCTATCACGGCTACGGTTATGTGACTTTATACGCCCACATGTCATCGGTAGCTGTGAAAAGGGGGGAAAGGGTCTCAAAGAACAGGGTTATAGGTTACGTTGGTTCTTCGGGGAGAACTACAGGACCTCACCTTCACTACGAGGTTATCAAGTACGGCATAAGGCAAAACCCTATACTCTACCTTCCCTAAGCGAGTCCTCTCTGTTTTAGCTCGTCTTCGTATATCCTCTTGTAGAGAAGGTTCCACTCTGGCGTTCCCTCAAGGATGTTCCTTGAGTACTGCCTTATTCTCTCCCTTACCCTCCTCTCAATCTCCTCCTCTTCACGGACCGCCTCCCTGAGTATCTGGGCTACCCTTCTCCTTATGAGTGGGGGATCTTCGTAAATCTCAACGCTCTCGTCTTCCATTATGAGGTCCCTTATCATGTTGGCGACCTGGTTCATGCGTTCCCTTCTGCCGACATTTATCTTCATCTCTTCCGCAAGCTTAGTTTTCACAGCCCTGAAGGCTGTCCTGTAGTCAAGGTCTGTCTCCTCAAGGAGGTTCATCTTCTCCCTCAGTATCTCCTTGGTTTTCTCGTCTAAGAGCCTCTCTTCCTCTTCAGCTTTCTTGAATACAGCTATTATCTTCTTCTTAAATAGCTCAGGGTCTTCAACCTCAATTATCCTCTCCCCAGTCAGCTCTTCAACTATTCTATCCGCAATCCTCTCAACCAGCCTCTCCGGAAGCTTCATTTGGTTTATTATAGCACATCAGAGGAAGCCCTCTAAAAGGCTACGGACCTCTTCTGTGTAGCCTCCCTCCTCCCTGTTTATGACAACAGCCCTCTCAACCCTCAGTGGTCCTGGCCTGTTCCTTATGGAGCTGACGATGGAAAGCCTTCCCTCCTTACTGAGCTTTGGGTAGATAACGCTCATAAAGCGTGGAGGTAGGTTCTCATCCCTCATAAGGAGAAAAGCCTCATACAGCCTGAAGGAGGGAAGGATAAGGTTCAGATAGCCCCCATCCCTCAGAAGGTAAGAGGAGGCTCTTATGAAGTCCCCTAAGGTCGTATCCTCCTCAAAGTGGGCATCCCTCCCCCTAACTCCGTACTCCTTGGGGTAAAAGGGTGGGTTCGTCAAGACCACATCAAACTCGCCCCTTTTAAAGACTTTCTCTATCTCCCTTACATCAGCAGGAACTGGGAAGACCCTATCCTCAACCCCGTTGAGCCTCACATTCTCCTCTAAGAGTCTCAGCATGCTATGGTCTCTCTCAAGGGCGTGCACCGTGCAACCGAACTTCTTGGCTACGACCACAGATAGGAAGCCAAAACCCGCCCCCAAGTCTGCCACTTTACTGCTTCTCTTTATACCCTTCAGCCTTGAGAGGAATATAACCAGGTCAACCGATATCCTGTGCTTATGGGGTTGGAAGAACTTTACCTTTCCCCTGAAGAAGGGAACCGCTCTATCTGACCCTTTCAACTACTTCAAGGAGAGCCTGAGCTTTCTCTTTTATCTTCTCCCACTCCTTAAGCTCTTCTAAGGTATGGGCGGTGGCGAGCTTCCTCATAGCCTCCTCAAACTCCTGCTTAGCCTTTCCAACGTCAATCTCACCCACCTCGTAGGCCTCCTCAGCAAGCACCAGGACCTTCTCAGGGGTTACATCAACAACGCCCCATCCTACAGCCATTCCGTTCTTTTCATCTCCGTCAAAGTAAACGAGTCCGGGCTTGAGGAGCGTCATCAAGTACATATGTCCTTCAAGAACTCCTATCTCCCCTTCAACGGTGGGTATGTTTACGGACTTCACCTCTTTGGAGAAGGAGAGACCCTGAGGAGTAACTATCTCAACCCTTACCATGGCGATAACAAGTATATCATAAAAAAGGTATGAAGCCGGTTGTCACAGCTCTTCTATTGATATTTTTTGCCTTCCTTCCCTTCCATCTCTTGAAGTCTCCCTCCGCAGGAAAGGTTGAGTTCATAAGGGTTGACCCCAAGGACTTCAACCCCAAGCCCGGCAAGAGGGGAGGAACCCTTTACTTTATCCTGAGCGGTGACCCCAAGACGCTCAACCCAGCCCTCGCCCAGGAGACTACATCAACCGCCGTTCTCTCGGGCGTCTTTTCGGGACTCACGAAGCTTGACCTGAAGACCATGGAGGTAAAGCCGGACCTTGCCCAGCGGTGGGAGGTCTCCCGGGACGGGAAGGTCTGGACCTTCTACCTGAGGAAGGATGTAAGGTGGAGCGACGGAACCCCCTTCACGGCGGACGATGTTGTCTTTACCTTCAACGAGGTTTACTACAACGACTCCATACCCTCCTCAACCCGCGACATCCTGACGGTGGACGGAAAGAAGATAAAGGTTGAGAAGGTGGATGATTACACTGTCAGGTTCATACTCCCAAAGCCCTTCGCTCCTTTCCTCAACGCCCTGAGCGCTGAGATACTCCCAAAGCACAAGCTTGAGGAGGCTGTGAGGAAAGGAAAGTTCAACACCACCTGGAACGTAAATACGGACCCAAGGGAGATAGTGGGAACGGGTCCCTGGGTTATAAGGGAGTATGTCAAGGGTCAGAGGGTTGTCTATGAGAGGAATCCCTACTACTACGAGAAGGATGAGAATGGGGTGAGGCTTCCCTACCTTGAGAGGAGGGTGGGCATAATAGTGAGCGATCCGGACACCGCACTCCTGAAGTTCAAGAGCGGTGAGGCAGACTACATAGGTCTCAGACCTCAGGACATACAGCAGGTGGCAAGGATGAAGGGGAGGGTTCTGCTCTACGACCTTGGCTCAACTCCCTCAACGACCTTCCTCGTCTTCAACCAAAACCCAGAGGCTAAGATTCCAAAGTACAAGCTCCGGTGGTTCAGGAACCCAACCTTCAGAAAGGCTGTATCCCATGCGATAGACAGGGAGGGGATATGTCAGCTTGTTTACAACGGGCTTGCAAAGCCCCTCTACACACCTATAACTGAGGCTAACAGACCTTACTACCTTGAGGGGTTTTACCCCGAATACCCCTACGACCTTGAGAGGGCTAAGGAGCTTTTAAAAAGCATGGGCTTTATAGACAGGGATGGGGATGGCATCCTTGAAGATGAAGAGGGGCATAAGCTGAAGTTTACCCTTATAACGAACGCGGGCAACAAGGAGAGAGAGACCATCGGCAACATAATAAAGGAGGACCTTAAGAAGATCGGTGTTGAGGTTCACTTCCAGCCGATAGACTTCAACAGCCTCGTTTCCCGTCTCACGTCCCCTCCCTACGAGTGGGAGGCTGTGATAATAGGGCTCACGGGTTCAATAGACCCCCACTTTGGGAGAAACGTCTGGCACTCCTCCGGGAGCCTTCACATGTGGTATCCAAGACAGAAGGAGCCCGCCACCGAATGGGAGGCTGAGGTTGATAGGTTGATGGACCGCGGAGCGGTGGAGCTTGACCCAAAGAAGAGGGTTGAGATCTACAGGAAAGCCTTCAGGATAATAACCGAGAAACAGCCGATGATATTCATAGCCACCCCGAAGAGCCTCATGGCAGCCTACGATAAGTTTGAAAACCTCTTTCCTACGGTCTGGGGCTGGTACGAAGATAACAGGCTCTTTCTGAAGGATTAAGCGGTCGCCCTGTTCTTCTTCCTGTACCTCTCCACCTCGCTGAAGAACTTGTTAACAGCCCTGACTATCAGCTTTCTTGCCTCTTTCCTGCTCTTGATACCGAAGTCCTCCATGAACGTCCTAACATCACCTTCAAAGTATCTCTTCCTTATCACCTCGTTCAGTGGGTACTCAAGCCTCTCTATCAGGTTCTCAACGTCCACGGCGTAGATGACGACGTTCTCAAAGTAGGCGTTCCTGTTTAGCCTCTCTTCTATGTTTGCCCTGACAAAGAGCTTCCCCTTTGGCTTCCGCGCGCCGTTCTTACAGCTCTCATACCTGTCAAGGACCTCCCCAATGACCCAGACCTTGTAGTGGTACGGTCCTATCGCCCCCATGCTGACCTCCCAAGTTTCTTAATCTAAAGAGCCGACTTTACCTTTTCAAGATCCTCCAGTTTTTCAACGTTAAAGACCCTTGCCTCTGGAACGGTCTGCTGGATAAGCTTGCTGAGAACGTTCTTTGGACCCACCTCAACGAAGGTGTCCACCCCCTGCTGAGCCATGTACATGACACTCTGGTACCACCTAACGGGAGAGAATATCTGCCTGTACAGGTTCTCCCTTATCTCGTGAGCCATCCTGTGCTCCTTTGCGGTGTAGTTCTGGACTAGGGGAGTCTCAATGTTCTTTATGGGTGTCTGGGCTAACTTCAACCTGAAGGCATCCGCTGCATCCTTCATCAGTGAGCAGTGGGAAGGGACAGAGACCTTGAGGGGTATAACCCTTCCACCCTTCTCCTTCGCTATCTGACCAGCCCTCTCAACCGCCACCTTCTCCCCCGATATCACCGTCTGCTGAGGAGAGTTGTAGTTAGCCGGCTCAACCACTCCGTAGCTCTTCGCCTCTTCGCATATCCTCTCAACCTCTTCTGGAGGTAGCTTAAGGATGGCGGCCATAGCCCCCTTCCCTTCGGGAACAGCTTCCTGCATGTACTTGCCTCTGAGGTACGTTAACCTGACAGCCTCAAAGAGCTCAATGCCATCGGCAACGAGGAGCGCTGTGTACTCCCCGAGGGAGTGACCTGCAACATAGTCTGGCTTAGGAAATCCCTCATCTTCCATGACCCTGTATATGGCGTAGGAGGCTACAAGTATCCCCGGCTGGGTGTAGATGGTCTTGCTTAGCTTCTCCTCCGGTCCCTTGAGTATGGTGTCTACGAGGTCTGGTAGGGACATCCTGAGAGCCTGCTCAGCTTCGTGAAAAACGTCAGCCGCCTGGTGGAACTCCCTGTAAAAGTCGTAAGCCATCCCAACATACTGGGAGCCCTGTCCCGGAAATATGTAAGCTATCTTCCCCATGGAGGATAATTCTATTCAAAACTTCATCCCTCTGCTGGTCAAATTACCCTACCTTTGCCATCCTTGACAAAAGGCTTAAAATAGGTTAATCCTTCTAAAACGTCGTTTTACCTGCAGGAGGTTTGATATGGCAAAGGGCACGGTTGCCTGGAAGATAATCAGGGAACACCTCGTTTCGGGAAAGATGGAACCCGGTGAGGAGATAGCTATAAGGATAGACCAGACACTCACCCAGGATGCAACGGGAACTATGGCTTACCTTGAGCTTGAGGCAATGGGAGTCCCGAGGGTAAAGACCGAACTCTCGGTGAGCTACATAGACCACAATATGCTCCAGACGGACTTCAGGAACCCCGACGACCACAAGTACCTGATGAGCGTTGCCAAGAGGTTCGGTATATGGCTCTCAAAGCCAGGAAACGGTATATGCCACCAGGTCCATGTGGAGAGGTTCGCCAAGCCCGGCAAGACCCTTCTGGGCTCTGACTCCCACACACCAACCAGCGGTGGGGTGGGTATGCTCGCCATAGGTGCTGGAGGTCTTGATGTTGCAGCCGCGATGGCTGGAGAGCCCTTCTACCTCAAGATGCCAAAGATAGTCGGCGTTAAGCTTACGGGAAAGATGCCGGACTGGGTTACCGCCAAAGACATAATCCTTGAACTCCTCAGGAGGCTTACGGTCAAGGGTGGTCTCGGGAAGATATTTGAGTACTTTGGAGAAGGTGTCAGGGAGCTCTCCGTTCCCGAGAGAGCCACCATAACCAACATGGGGGCAGAGCTTGGTGCGACAACATCCCTGTTCCCTTCCGATGAGATCACGAGGGCATACCTGAAGGCGCAGGGTAGGGAAGAGGACTGGAGCGAGCTCCTTCCCGATGAAGACGCCGAGTACGATGAGGTTATAGAGATAGACCTCTCAAGCCTTGAGCCTCTAATAGCCCAGCCCCACTCGCCCGACAACGTCGTTCCCGTCAGGGAGGTGGAAGGTATCAAGGTTGACCAGGTAGTTATAGGCTCCTGCACCAACTCCTCCTTCGTTGACCTGACCAGAAGTGCCAAGCTCCTTGAGGGTAAGAAGGTTCACCCCGACGTGGTCTTTGCGGTCGCCCCTGGCTCAAAGCAGGCTCTTGAGCTGATAACAGAGAACGGGGCGCTCTTGAGCTTCCTAAAGGCTGGGGCGAGGATACTTGAGAGCGCCTGTGGACCCTGTATCGGTATGGGGTACGCACCTCCGAGCGGTGGTGTTTCTGTGAGAAGCTTCAACAGGAACTTTGAGGGCAGGTCGGGAACGCCCGATGCAAAGGTATACCTTGCCTCCCCAGAGACCTGCGTCGCCTGTGCCATAGCTGGAGAGATAATAGACCCGAGGAGGCTCGCCGAGAAGACGGGGGCAAAGTGGATAAGGGTTGAGATGCCCCAGAGGTTCCCTTACGGGGATGAAGCCTTCATTGAGCCCCTTCCTCCGGAGGAGGCTCAGAGCGTGGAGATATACAGGGGTCCAAACATAAAGCCCCTGCCTCCCTTTGATGAGCTCCCCGAGAGCATAGAGGGTGAGGTAGCCCTCATAGTGGGAGACAACATAACCACCGACCACATAATGCCTGCTGGCGCCAAGATACTTCCCCTGAGGTCAAACATCTACGCTATATCCGAGTATGTTTACCATTACGTTGACCCAGAGTTCGTTCCGAGAATAAAGTCCATCAAGGAGAAGGGAAGAGCGGGTGTCATAGTTGGGGGTGAAAACTACGGGCAGGGCTCATCAAGGGAACACGCAGCCCTCGCTCCCAGGTTTTTGGGCGTTAGAGCGGTTATCGCTAAGTCCTTCGCCCGCATCCACCACGCCAACCTCGTCAACTTCGGTATAGTTCCCTTGGAGTTCGTTGACAGGGACGACTACGATAAGTTCTCTTTGGGAGATGAGATAGAGGTGCCCGAGCTCACGACGAGGCTCAGGGAGGGCAAGGAGATCGTTGTAGTTAACAGGACTACGGGAGAGGAGATTCTCTGCAGATACAACCTCACACCCTACCAGGTTGAGATCCTCTTGGGCGGGGGAAGGCTCAACTACATAAAGAGGAAGCAGGCTCAAGAGGTTAAAAGCTAAGGAGGTCTTGTTATGGCTATGAGAAAGGTAGTATCGGTGGTGGGAGCAGGAAACGTGGGGGAACATGTTGCAAGCCTTCTTGCCATCAAGGGGTTTGCGGATGTCAGGCTCTTTGATATACCCAGGAGGGACGGAGAAAAGCTCTTTGAGCCGGTCAAGGGGAAGGCTTTGGACATGAAGCAGATGGTTGCAGCCATGGATATAGACACAAAGATAGACGGCTTCACCGTTACCCCCGAGGGTGATGGTTACGAGCCTATAGTTGACAGCGACATAGTCGTCATAACTGCAGGCTTTCCGAGGAGACCGGGTATGTCCAGGGAGGACCTGCTTGAGGCAAACATAAGGATACTCTCAACGATAATATCAAAGGTACGCCAGTACGCACCCAACTCAATACTCATAGTTGTTACGAACCCCGTTGACATAATGACCTACGCTGCTGTCAAACTCAGCGGTTTCCCTGCGAGCAGGGTGATAGGTATGGCTGGTGTCCTTGACTCTGCAAGGTTCAAAACCTTTATAGCTGAAGAGCTGAGGGTCTCCCCAAAGGACATCCACGCCTACGTGATAGGTGGACACGGTGATGAGATGGTCCCCCTGATATCAATCTCAAACGTCGGCGGTATACCCCTCAAGGACCTGATACCAAAGGACAGGCTCAGCGAGATAATCCACAGGACGAGGTTCGGTGGCGGTGAGATAGTTAACCTGATGGGCACGTCCGCCTACTATGCTCCTGCCGCCGCCGTTGTTGATATGGTTGAGGCTCTCGTTACCAACAGCAGGAGGATACTACCCTGCTCCGTTTACCTGGACGGTGAGGCTGGAGAGTACTATGGGGTTAAGGGCTTCTGCGTTGGTGTACCCGTCAAGCTCGGATCTAACGGGGTTGAAGACATAATAAAGGTGCCTATGATAGAAGAGGAGCGTAACATGTGGGAGAGATCCGTTGAGTCTGTGAAGAAGAGCGTTGAGATAGCGGAGGTGATGCTCGGTGAGAAAAGTCCAAGCTCGTGAGATAACCGAGGCTGTAAAGGAGCTTACAATAAAGGCTAACTACGAGATACCCGAGGAGACCGTAGCCCTCTTCAAAGAAGCCCTTAGCAGGGAGGAATCTCCTCTCGGCAGGGAGGTTCTCCAGCAGATAGTTGAAAACGCCCAGATAGCCCTCATGGAGAAGATGCCCTACTGCCAAGATACGGGCGTTACGGTGGTCTTTGTTGAGATAGGACAGGAGGTTGTTATAGAAGGAGCCTCCTTGGAGGAGGCTGTGAACGAAGGTGTCCGGCAGGCAACGAAGGAGGGCTACCTGAGGGCTTCAATGGTCTGGGACCCTCTCTTTGAGAGGAAGAACACGGGAGACAACACGCCAGCCATAATCCATACCGAGGTGGTTCCCGGCGACAGGGTCAAGATAACCGTTGCACCCAAGGGTGCAGGCTCTGAGAACACCTCAAGGCTTGCCATGCTCAAGCCGGCGGATGGATGGGAGGGTGCGAAGAGGTTTATCCTTGAGACGGTCAAGAACGCAGGACCCAACGCCTGTCCTCCCCTCACGGTTGGTGTCGGTATTGGCGGGAACTTTGAGTACTGCGCCTATCTCGCCAAGAAGGCTCTTCTAAGACCCCACGGAGAGAGAAACCCAGACCCAATGATAGCGAAGGTTGAGGAGGAGCTGATAGAGGATATAAACAAGCTCGGTCTGGGACCGATGGGCTTTGGTGGAACGGTTACCGCCGTTGATGTGAAGGTGGAGATGTATCCCTGCCACATAGCGTCCCTGCCCGTGGCTGTTAATATACAGTGCCACGCCTCAAGGCACGCAGAGAAGGTTCTATGAAGTACATACTGATACTTGCGATAATAGGGCTAATAACGGTTCTCTTCCTGTCGGGCTTTGCCTTCAGATTCATAAGAACGGAGCTCAAGAGAAAGGTATGGAGATAGTTGCCCTCTCCCTCTACTCCGGCTCCCTCTTCCTGATAGTTGCCGTTGTAGCTCCCATCCTGCTCAGAACGGAGGAGTACAAGGACCTCGCTGGCAGATTTTACGGACGCATACTCTGGCGCTTTTACAAGATTGCTTTTTTCCTTATATTGGTTTATCTTATATTTGGCAACGGATGGGTTGGACTGCTACTGCTGACAGGCTTTTCCTTGAACGTGGCTATATCTATGTGGCTTAAAAGGTACAAGAGAACGCTCGGTAACATAGAGGACTATCCCTTCAATTCCCCCCAAAGGGTTAGGTTCAGGAAGGTCTCCTACCTATCAACCTTGGTTCTTTTGGGTAACTTCCTTCTCTCAGCAATAATACTCTTCAAGGAGGTTGGATGAGTAAGCTTCAAGAGTACAGGGTGAACAGACAGATAAGGGCACGGGAGGTAAGGCTGATAGACGAAAACGGGCAGCAGGTGGGGATAGTCCCTCTAAATGAGGCGCTGAGGGTGGCTGAGGAGAAAGGACTTGACCTCGTTGAGATAGCTCCCCAAGCTAAGCCTCCTGTGTGCAAGATAATGGACTACGGCAAGTTCAAGTACGAGCTGAAGAAGAAGGAAAGGGAGGCGAGGAAGAAGCAGAAGGAGCATCAGATAGAGGTAAAGGACATAAGGATGAAGGTCAGGATAGATGAGCATGACCTCCAGGTTAAGCTCGGGCACATGAGGGAGTTCTTGGAGGATGGAGATAAGGTCAGGGTCAGGATAAGGTTCAGAGGAAGGGAGAACATACACCCCGAGCTCGGGGAGAAGCTCTATAAGAAGATAGTTGAAAATCTGCAGGATGTAGGAGAGGTTGAGGTCCCTCCCAAGAAGGAAGGACCCTTCCTGATATTCACCTTGGCTCCGAAGAGGAAGAAGTGATCAGCTTCCTGGAACGCCCTTAATTGTACCTATTATCTCCTTGAAGTTCCTCCACTGTGTGGCTGGCCATGTCTCCGTTGTGGCATGACCGAAGGAGCGGACTATCATAGCCACCTTTGCAGCTTCCTCGTCGTTGTCAGCCTCAAATATGTCAAGGTAATCGTAGGGTCCAAACACCACGAGGTTCATCACCCACTTTACGCTGGGGCAGTTCTCCTCAATAAGCCTCTCAGCCTCCTGCTCAATTTCCTTGAGCTTCTCCAGGTTCTTCACGGCGTAGGGTGAAATCTTTGTGAGCATGACGTACAAAGGCATCTCTCCCACCTCCTTGTTATAATATAGAGTCCGGAGGTAGCTCATGGCAAAGGTTAAGATGAAGACCAACAGGTCGGCAAAGAAGAGGTTCAAGGTAACCGCTACGGGAAAGATAAAGAGGTGGAGAAGCGGAGGCTCCCACTACAACACCAAAAAGTCCCCCGACAGGAAGAGGAGGCTCAGGAAGGCTACCTACGTTAAGGAGAACATGATTGACCACGTCAAAGCCCTCCTGAGGGTCTCTTAATCGGAAACCTCCAAGAAGGAGGTGTGTATACTCTTTACCTTTCCACCGAAATCAACGGTCGCCTTCTCACCCTCTAAGCTCAAAACCTTCCCCTTCCCGAAGACCCTGTGATTTACGTATATACCCACCCTGACCTTAGGATTCGGCTTTAGCTTGGGTGCGTATGATACCTTTGCCTTCTTTCTGAAGTGCTCAATGTTCAGCAGGTTCTTGGGTATATCGGAGAGGAACCTGCTCGGTTTTCTTCCCCTGTCTCTGGTGTAGGATAGGTAAAGCCTCTCCTTAGCCCTCGTCACAGCTACGTAGAAGAGCCTCCTCTCCTCCTCAAGCTCCGAGTCATCCTCAAGGGCTCGCCGGTGGGGAAGTACCTCCTCCTCAAGCCTCGGTATGAACACGACCTCAAACTCCAGCCCCTTTGCGGCGTGTATAGTCATAAGCTTGACAGCCCTATCCTTTTCCTCCTCCGAAGAGACCAAGGTGGCTTCGCTTAGGAACTCCTCAAGGGAGGTGCCCTCCTTCAAGCTCTCCTTTGCCGTCCTTATAAGCTCCCTGATGTTCTCTTCCCTCTCCGTTGGCTCTCCCTTGTGCTTTCTCATTACCCTTTCCATAAAGGGGGTTTCCTGAACGAGCCTCTCCAAAACTGCAGGGTAGTTTTCCCTATCTTCCTCCAGCTCCCTCCAAAGGTCAAGGAACCACCTCACCTCCAAGGCTCTCTGCCCCTTTATCCTTTCAGAGAACTCCTTTAGGGCTTCAATCCAGCTTCCTCTGAAGAGCTCCCTCATCCTCTCTATGGTCTTCTGTCCGATCCCCTGAAGGAAGTACTCCGCAACGCTCCTGAAGGCTATCTCGTTTTCCGGATTGAGCATGAGGCGCAGGGCTTGGAGCAGGTTCTTCACCTCCGGTCTGTCATAGAACCTGATAGTACCCACAAGTCTGTATGGTATGCCCATCCTGAAGAAGGTCTTCTCAAAGACATCGGTTAGGTAGGAGACCCTCATCAGAACCGCTATCTCCTCAGGGGGATGGCTTTTGAGGAGCTCCCTTATCTCCTGTGCAACCCATATAGCCTCCTCCTGTTCGTTCTCAAACCTCATAACCATAGGCTTTTCGCCTTCATCCTTCGTGGCTTCAAGGACTGGAATAAGCTCCTTCCACTGGGCTCTACTCTTTTTCAGGATTGAGTTTGCAACCATAAGGATGTATCCCTTTGAACGGTAGTTCTTCTGGAGCTTTACTATCTCAGGCTTGAAGTCCTCTATGAAGTGGAGTATGTTGTCGGGCTTTGCGTGCCTCCACTCGTATATACACTGGTTAGGATCCCCCACAACGCATACATCCCTGTCTCCTATAAGCTTGATTATCTCGTACTGAACGGTGTTCGTATCCTGATACTCGTCAACGAGTATGAACCTGAACTTACTTCTGAGCTTATCCCTGAAGCCTTCCTCCGAGCTCAGGAGGTTGTAGAGCTCGTACATAAGGTCCCCGAAGTCAAGGAGTCCGTTCTTTCTGAGCTCCTCCTGATAGGCTGCGAAGAGCTCCCTCTCCGTATCCGAGCGTGGTTCTTCAAGGTTCTCCTTCACCCTTGCGATAACCCTCCTAACCTTATCGTAGCTATCCTTCGGCACTCCGAATTCCCTCATTATGGTCTTCAGTATGCTTTCGGAGTCCCTCTCATCCGCTATGGCAAAATCAAAGCCGAGCTTACCCTTGAGAATCCTGTAGGCTACGGAGTGGAAGGTGCCGACCCAGGGTAGCTCCCTTCCCGTGACCGTGTAAACCCTTTCACCTATCTCCCTCGCAGCCTTGTTGGTAAAGGTTATGCAGAGGATACTGTCTTCCTTTGCTCCGAGCTCCCCAAGGATGAACTCAACCTTGTGGGCTAAGGTCTTTGTCTTTCCAGAGCCCGCTCCGGCGATTACAAGGAGCGGACTCCCGTGATGTCTGACAACCTTCAGCTGTTGGGGGTTAAGCTTTTCAGTCCTCATCAACACAGACTATGTTCACAGATATACTGTTTCCGTATCTATCTTTAAGAGCTTCCTCAACCTCTATCTCTTCCCTCAACTGCTCCTCAAGGCTTTCGTACTCTTTGAATAGCTCAATCTCAACTTGATAGAGCTCCTCCTGATAGTCAGCGCTTACATAAACCTCCCTAAGGGGGAGGTTCTTCTCAGAGCAAAGCTCCATCACCCTCTCCTTTATATCCTCTATATCAAAGTCTCCAAAGCCTGTCATGACGCACCTCCTCGGAACTTGTTTACCACGGGCATGCGCCAGTCTTTGCCGAAAGCCCTCGGCGTTATCTTCACCCCTATGGGAGCCTGCTTTCTCTTGTACTCCGCTCTCCTCACCATCTCTATAACCCTCTTGACCGTGTCCTCCTCAAAGCCCCGCGCCACTATCTCCTCAAGAGACATGTTCTCCTCAACATAGAGCTTCAGGATAGGGTCAAGGGTTTCGTAAGGCGGGAGGGTGTCCTGGTCCGTCTGACCGGGTCTTAGCTCTGCGGAGGGAGGCTTTTTAAAGACCCTGTCGGGTATCGCGGGACTGATGGAGTTTCTGTACCTACCGAGCCTGTACACCGTTGTCTTGTAAACATCCTTGAGGGGGGCGAACCCTCCCGACATATCGCCGTATATAGTGGTGTATCCCGTTGCGGATTCGCTCTTGTTGGAGGTTGATAGGACCATGTGTCCGAGCTTGTTGGATAGGTAAAAGAGTATGTTAGCCCTTATCCTTGCCTGTATGTTCTCATCTGCTGTGTCAAACTCAATCTCTCCCAGAACGGGGAGGAGCTCATCGTAGTAAGATGTGTAAACCTCATCTATCGGAACGGTGTGAAGCTCTATGCCGAGGTTTTCCGAGAGCTCCTTGGCATCCTCATAGCTCTCCCTTGAGGAGAAGCGGGAGGGCATGAACACGCCGAGAACGTTCTCTGGACCGAGGGCGTCGGCGGCTATGCAGGCTGTCAGCGAGGAGTCCATGCCACCGGAGAGACCCAGCACAACCCTTTCAAAGCCGTTCTTCCTGACGTAATCCCTCGTTCCGAGGACGAGGGCTGAGTATATCTCCTTCTCGTCGGTTGGGCTTTCCTCAAGGCGGGGCTCTACATAGGGCTTTTGGGGCAACTTCAATGAAGCTGAAGGTTCAACGGGTTCAACCTCCTTGCTGGCATTCCTCCATCTCAGGTCAAGGAGCCTCCTCCTGCGAACCATCTCCATATCAAGGCTTACTGTGAGCAGGTCCTCCTCAAAGGCTCTTGCCCTTGCCAGGACTCTTCCAAGGGGGTCAACGACCATGCTCCTTCCATCAAAGACGAGCTCGTCCTGACCGCCAACGAGGTTAGTGTAAACCACAAAGCATATGTTATCTTCAGCCCTCGCTCTAACGAAGCCTTCCCTGAAGGGGTGCTTTCCTATGTGGTAGGGGGAGGCGTTTATGTTAACTATGATCTCAGCCCCCGAGAGCACCGCATACCTCTCAAGGTGGTCAGGATACCAGATATCCTCACATATTGAAAAGCCTATCTTGTAAGAGTTCAGTTCCACAATGAGAGGTCTCTCTCCCTCCCTGAAGTACCTGACCTCGTCAAAGACGCTGTAGTTGGGAAGCCTGCCCTTGTGATATATACCGACCCTTTCGCCCTTGTACAGGACCACGAGGCTGTTGTAGAGGTCTCCTTCATAGTAAGGGGTTCCCACGACCAAAAGCGTCTCCACCTTCTCAGTTCTCCTCCTCAGCTCCTCAAGAGCGGACATACACTCCTCCAGAAAATCCATCCTCAGGAGAAGGTCTTCGGGCGGGTAGCCTGAGAGAGCCATTTCGGGGAAGACAACGATGTGGCTCTCTTCCTCACACTCTTTGAGAAATCTCTCTATCTTTTTCAGGTTCCCCTCTATGTCTCCTACTGTGGGGTTTATCTGGGCTAAGGAGACGTTTAGCATGGGTTTAGTATAACTTGACTGAGGGAGGGAATTGGCGGATAATTTTTAAGGTCAAGGCGCGTAGCTCAGTTGGGAGAGCGCTGGCCCGACACGCCAGAGGTCAGGGGTTCGAGTCCCCTCGCGCCTACCAT